>NZ_JBNAZM010000002.1:0-223069 GCF_051195215.1 Arhodomonas sp. AD133
TCCAGGCCACGCTCACGCGCTACGTCTGGCTCTACAATCACCATTTGCCCCAGAAAGCGCTCGGCCATATCGCGCCCGTGCAGGCGATGAAACACTGGTACGCTGACAGGCCCGATCTATTTCACAAAAAGCCACGGAATCGTCCGGGACCTGACAGCTAGCCAATCGCGGCAACTTCTGCCTTGGCGACCTGCACATCCTGGTCCGGCTTTACGCCTGGCACACCCACCGTGCCGGCGCCCTGGCCGTCGGCCAGCCGCAACGGGCCTGGATCGCCATGGCCCTGACCCAGCAGACCGATATCCTGCTGCTGGACGAGCCGACCACCTTTCCGGACTGGGGCTACCAGTTGAAGGTGCTGGAACTGCTCAGACGCCTCAACAAAACCCGGGGCCTGACGGTGGTCATGGCCCTGCACGACCTCAACCAGGCGGCCCAGTTCGCAGACCAGGTGGCGGTCCTGGCCACAGGCCGTCTGCAGGGTCTGGGCGCGCCGGAGCAAGTGATCGACGAAACCCTGCTGGCGCGCATCTTCCGGGTCCGCGGCACCGTGACCCGCACCGAGCAGGGCCACCCTCTATGCATGTCAGGTCGCATTGGGTCGGTTCCGGTCTGTCGTCACTGTATATGACGCGTATCCCCAGAAGTCGCTGTGGCGTCGCGTGGGCCGTAATACAAGCCATCCCCACGGGGTCGCTCCGACTGTGGGGCTGGGTGAATATGACAAGCTCGCTCTTGCCAACGGCAGCAATCCCCGCCTCAGCCACCTGTACCCCCTAATTTGCCTTCACGCCTGATACCTCCACCGTGCCGGTGGTTTGGACGGGCAGACCGGAGGTGCGCAAGAGCGTCTTAGGTCTATGCAAGATGCTCCAAGCCCGTGCTCGCTCCCGTCGCATATGGTGCTAGGGCGCCACTAGAGAAAGCGAGGCCGCATGATGACCAGCAATACTTCTGCCGCATACGCTCGGATGGGGGCGACAAGTGGCTCGGATGGCATAGACGCTAGGGTAACCGGACCGCGACGTTCAGCGTTCACACTGGTGATGCTCTCGCTAGTGCTTGCCCTGTTAAGCGCCTGCGGATCGGGCAGTGATGAAGACAACGATGGGTATACCGGGAGCATCACGGCAAGTCAGGTGGAGGGATTTGCGCCCCTGGCCGTCGACTTGAAGCTTACTGACCTGCCCGATGACACTGGATACTCGGGAGGTAGCTGGGATTTTGGAGACGGCGAACGAACATCGTCCCTCAATTTCCGAACGAGCGTTTCCCACACGTACGATGAGCATGGGAAATATACCGTTACCGCCACACTCCCCGACTATAACGGGAATACGTATCAGGTTTCGAAAACCATCGTGGTACATTCGAGAGCGAATCTGGTTGTCTCCAACTTCGCTGCGTCATCGATGCTCATCCCGGGACAGGACAACACGATTTCGGCGACAATTAGGAACGTCGGCACCGACCGGCTTACATGCAGCGAGCAACGGGGCTCGTCCTGCCGGATCCATGTCGGCTACTACCTCTCCAAGGATGGCGAGATAACCGTTGACGATATGCTCATCGGCGATACGACGATGCATATTAACGCCGATGAGCTTGACCCCGACGAGCACGCCTTGGAACTCGGGCCGCAGGAGACGTACACGTACAATCACCGCCTCCACCTGAAGACCAATATTCCGGCTGGTCATTACTTCATCGGCGCCATCGTCGACCACCTCGGCTTCTACGAGTGGGACAAGGTTCGACCGGTTACGGACACAGAGGAGTACTCCTTCCCGGAGCCCTACCCGCACATCTTGGAAACCGACGAAGGTGACAACGTTAGCGCGCTGCTCAAGCGCTCCGTAATAGGCTCGGAGGTTTGCCAGAGCGACCTCTATGAGGACAACGACGTCCGCGCCGATGCGAACGAGCTTCTTGTCGGGAGCACGCAGCAGCACACGTTGTGCTTCGACAACTCCGATTGGTATCGCTTTCAAGCGGTGAAGGGAGAGGTGAGCCAGATCACGACGACCGAGGACGGCGCAGCGGTCGATGAGCGCCTGCAGCTCTTCCTCTATGATCCGGAGGGGAAGCCGGTGCTATTTGACGAGCGCAATGGTGCGTGGTCCGCGACTGCGCCCGAGATCGTCTGGAAAGCGACTGCTACCGGCGAGTATCTGCTGAAAGTGCGCGTCAAGTTCTGCGACGAGGACGAGTGCGGATACTCAGCACATGGCGTTGGCTCGCAGACGGAGTATTCAATTTCACTGCAATAACTCTGGAAGCGCCCGGAGCCGCCCGCGTGTAGACGACAATATCCGTTTCACGCATCGGCCCCGGGCGCTTGCCCAGAATGCCGGTCTCTCTGTAGAGCGACGTGAAACGTCGTGCTACCTGAGCAATGTGCGGATTTGCGTGCAGAAGCTCCTGCGACGTTAGCGGTCATGTAACTTGGGTTCGTCAACCCACTGATTAGGAAAAGGTTGGCGCCTACATCATCGGCGAATGGCATTGCATCTATGTTCATTCAGCCGATACGGGAAGAGTGCCTTCGCGAGCGGTTCTAGCGTGTTAGCCCCACGAGTTGTCGCGACCGTGGGGCTAGCGGTGCACATCACAACCTCACCCTAACCAATCGCAGCAACCCCCGCCTCAGCAACCTGCACATCCTGATCCGGTTTCACGCCTGACACGCCCACCGTGCCGGCGACCTGGCCGTTGGCCATTACGGGCACGCCGCCGGACATCAGTCCGTCCATGGGGGCGGAGAGGAAGGCGTTGCGGCCGCCGTTGATCATCTCCTCGAACACCTGGGTGTTCTTGCGGCCCAGGGCGGCGGCGCGGGCCTTTTCGCTGGCGATGGAGGGGGTCATGGGCGCGGCGCCGTCGAGGCGGCGGAGGCCTAGGAGGTGGCCGCCGTCGTCGGCCACGGCGATGGTTACGGCCCAGCCGTTGGTCTCGGCCTCGCGCTGGGCGGCGTCGAGGATGGCGTTGACGTCCGTCAGCGTCAGGAAGGGTTTCGTCTGCATGTCTCCATCTCCTCAGTAGTTGTCGTGACTCTTGCCGATGGCTGTCGGCTTATGGGCCCAGCTTATTGCCTCATTTCGCCTGCGGCTAGGGATCGGTTGCCACTGCGTGGATGACGATTCCGTTATGGATTCGAGGGCGCACCAACGCTGTTGGTGTTCGCACTGGCTTGGTGCGGTGCATCAGGGGTGGCTCTCCGATGGTTGTGTAACCGATTGATTTTGCGTGATTTGTTCGTTGGCACGGTATTCGCTTAGCTCGTGTTGCGCTTCTCCGATCCGCTTTGGCCGCCCCGAGGGGGCGGCGGGCGGTGGAAATCCATGCAAGCGATGGCGTTCGGCAGTGACCGCCGGGAGTGCCGGGCACGGAATCCTGATCGGCCGAAGCGGGGAGCGCTCCATTCGGCCCGACGACGACAGGCACGCGCCAGCCACGCAGCACTGTCACAGGGGGTTGACCATGACCAAGAGCCAGATGCGGGAGGCCGTTCTCGAAGCCAAGGCGACCAGGCGGATGACCTGGGAGGCGATCGCCGAGCAGGTGGGCTGCTCGCCGGTATTCGTGTGCGCCACCTGCCTGGGCGAGCACAGCATGACCGACGACCAGGCCCGGGCGCTCGGGGAGGTGCTCGGGCTCGGCAAGGACGTGATCCGGGCGCTCACCGAATGCCCCACCAAGGCCCAGCAGGGCGAGGCGTTGATGACGGATCCGCTGGTCTACCGCTTCAAGGAGATCGGCATGGTCTACGGCGAGTCGGTCAAGCAGATCGTCCACGAGAAGTTCGGCGACGGGATCATGAGCGCCATCGACTTCACGCTGGACGTGGATCGGGTCGAGGACCCCAAGGGCGACCGTGTCCAGATCACGATGACCGGCAAGTTCCTGCCCTACAAGCGCTGGTAGCGCGGACGTTCACAGTGCCGCGCCGCCGGCGGCGCTTGGCAGGCGGGCGAAGGTGCCCCTGACCGGCGGAGCGAGGGCAAGCGTGTACACCAATAAGGAAGAGCATTATGTCGTACTTACAACCCACCGAATTCGTCACCAAGATGGTGGACGCCGGGGAATCCAAGATCTTCATGTCCACCCGCGACGCGGTGATCCGGGCCTACATGGCCGGCGCTATCCTGGCGCTCGCGGTGGTGTTCGCGGTCACCATCAACGTGCAGACCGGCCACCCCATCATCGGGGCGGCGCTGTTCCCGGTCGGCTTTTGCATGCTGTACCTGCTGGGCTTCGACCTGCTCACCGGCGTGTTCGTGCTGACGCCGCTGGCGTGGCTGGACCGCCGGCCGGGGGTCACCCTGGGGCGCGTGTTCGAGAACTGGGGCAAGGTGTTCGTCGGCAATTTCCTCGGCGCCATGACGGTGGCCGTCATCATGGCGATCAACTTCACGTACGGCTTCGACGCGCCGGTGAGCAAGGTCGGCCAGGTGGTGGCCACCATCGGCGAGAGCCGCACCGTCGGCTATGCCGAGCACGGCGCTGGCGGCTGGCTGACGCTGTTCATCCGGGGGGCGCTGTGTAACTGGATGGTCTCGCTCGGGGTGGTCGGCGCGCTGATTTCCACCACGGTACCGGGCAAGGTCATCGCCATGTGGATGCCGATCATGGTCTTCTTCTTCCTCGGCTTCGAGCACTCCGTGGTGAACATGTTCCTGTTCCCGCTGGGGCTGATGCTCGGCGGCGCGTTCTCCATCGGCGATTACATCTTCTGGAACGAGATCCCCACCGTGTTGGGCAACATCGTCGGCGGCCTCTCGCTGACCGGGCTCACGCTGTACTCGACGCACGTGCGCACTGCGCCCAAGCGTCAGCTCGCGTGATCCGCGCGTGAGAACCGGGCCCCGGCCTCGGTGGGAGGGCGGGGCCCGGTCGTGTAGGGACGGCCGCGATCGATCCGCCGTGAATTCCGCTCGGGAGCAGGGCATGCCGGGGCAGCTGGTGGTATCCGTCGGGCAGAGCTCCGAGAAGGGCCGTAAGGCGCGCAATCAGGATTTCCACGGCGCGTACGTGCCGAAGCCGCCCCAGCTCGGCTCGAAAGGTGTGGCCATCGCGCTGGCGGACGGCATCAGCAGCAGCGACGTGAGCCACGTCGCGAGCGAGACCGCCGTGCGGAGCTTCCTGGAGGACTACTTCTGCACGTCGGACGCCTGGTCGGTGAAGCAGTCCGCGCAGCGCGTGCTCATGGCGACCAACTCGTGGCTGTACGCCCAGACCCGGCGCAGTCAGTACCGCTACGACAAGGATCGGGGCTACGTCTGCACGCTGAGCGCCCTGGTCATCAAGTCGACCACGGCGCACGTTTTCCACGTGGGCGACGCGCGGGTGTACCGCCTGCAGGGCGGCGCGCTGGAGCAGCTCACCGAGGACCATCGGTTGTGGGTCTCCCGCGAGGAGAGCTATCTGCGCAACGCCCTGGGCGTGGACGACCAGGTGGAGATCGACTACCTGCCGCTGCCGGTGGAGGAGGGCGACGTCTTCGTGCTCGCCACCGACGGCGTCTACGAGCACGTGAGCGCCCGGTTCATGGCCGGGGCCGTCCGCAATCCGCAAAGCGATATGGACGAGTCCGCGCGGGCCATCGTCGCGGAGGCCTACGAGCAGGGCAGCCCTGACAACCTGACCGTGCAGATCGTCCGCGTCGAGCGCCTGCCCGAGCACGACGTGGACGAGCTGCACGAGCGGCTCACCGAGTTGCCGTTCCCGCCGGCCCTGGAGCCGGGGACGGTGCTCGACGGCTACGAGATCCTGCGGGAGCTGCACGTGAGCAGCCGCAGCTACGTCTATCTGGCGCGGAACCAGGAGACGGGCATGGAGGTGGCCCTCAAGTCGCCCGCCAGCGATCTGGCGAACGATCCCGTCCTGCTGGACCGGTTCCTGACCGAGGAGTGGATCGCCCGGCGCGTGAGGAGCCCGCACGTGGTGAAGCCCTTCTCGCCGAACCGCCGCCGCAGCCATCTGTACACGGTCACGGAGTTCGTCGACGGAAAGACGCTGACGCAGTGGATGGCCGATAACCCCCGGCCGGACATCGAGCGCGTTCGCGGCATCGTCGAGCAGATCGCGAAGGGGCTGCGCGCCTTGCACCGCCAGGAGATCGTGCATCAGGACGTGAGATCCCACAACGTGCTGATCGATGCCGCCGGGACGGTGAAGATCATCGATCTGGGCTCGGCCCGCGTCGCCGGCATCGAGGAGCGGGCGTCAGCCCTGGAGGAGCGGCATCTGCTGGGCACGGCCCAGTACACCGCGCCGGAATACTTCCTCGGGGAGCGGGGCACACCGCAGTCGGATATCTTCTCGCTGGGGGTGATCGCCTACCAGATGCTCACCGGCCGGCTGCCCTACGGGGCGCAGGTGGCGAAAACGCGAACACGGGCTGCACAGAACCGGCTCAAGTACGATCTCGCCCACAGGCACAACCGCGACTGCCCGGCCTGGGTCGACGGCGCGCTGCGCAATGCCGTCCACCCCGATAGGAACAGGCGTTACGAGGAAGTCTCGGAGTTCGTCTACGACCTGCGCCATCCCCGGAAGGCGTTCCTCGACGAGACGCGCCCACCGCTCATCGAGCGCAGCCCGGAGCGCTTCTGGCAAGGCGTCTCGCTGGTGCTGGCGATCGCGGTGGTGGTGTTGCTGTTTCTCGTGTAGCTCCCTCCCCATGCCGAAGCTGCGGTATGGCGCAGGCAAGCCACCGCACATCAGGCGGGAGATTGCCGTGCTCAAGGTGCTCCGAGGCGACGGAGCAGGCGTTCGGCGGTCTGTGCCACCGCCCGCCAGAGTCGAGCGCCGTCGGCGTCCCCGTCGAATCCGGCCGCCTCGGCTCGTTGTCGCGCTCGTTGCGGTGCCCGGGGACCGTGACGAGCGACCATTGCCCGAGCCGCGCGCCATCGGGTGAGATCTTCGACCATCTCGTATGCCTCGCTGTCGCTGGCTGTCCGGCGGGTATCGACCCGCCGCGCTCGCGGTCGGAAGTGGCTGACTGCATCGCAGCCCGGGCGACGCCTTGTCTGCCGAGGACAGCACAAGCATGGCGCTTGAGGAGTCGGCGGGTAAGAGCAAGACTCGTCGGTATCGGTCCGAATCCGTCACGGAGGTGGCGATGACCGCGCAACGGCAACCGGTCCACGTGAGCGTGGCGGGTATTCCGGGCTCGCTGTCACTGCCCGTCACCGGGCTTTTCGAGGTGCTCTCGGCGTTTCCCATGTTACGGAACCTCTACGAGGGGGTTCCCGAAACGCCGCCCTTCGATGTCGAGATCGTGGCCTGCGACAAGGCGCAAACGACCTCGCCGAGCGGTATGACCTTCAGCGTTCAACGGGCGATCTCCGAGATCGAGCGCACCGACATCGTCATCGTGCCGTCCATGGCCGGTCAGGAAGACTGGGACTGGCGCACCGGGCAGCACCGCGAGTTCGTGGAGTGGATGGTCCGGATGCACGAACGCGGGGCCATGCTGTGCTCTGCCTGCTCCGGCGTGCTGGTGCTCGCGGAGACCGGACTTCTCGACGGACGGCGCGCGACCATTCACTGGGCGTTCGCACCTGCCTTCCGGCGTAACTTCCCGTCGGTGACGCTATGTGTCGACGAGGTGCTGGTGGTCGCCGGTGAGCGCGACGAGCTCGTCATGTCGGGGGCGACCGCGTCCTGGCAGGACCTCGTGCTGTATCTGATCACGCGCCTGGTGAGCCCCACCGCGGCCCAGGCGATGGCCAAATTCATGTTGCTGGACTGGCATGCGGAGGGGCAGGCGCCGTATGTCCCGTTCACGGGGAGCCCGGATCACAACGATGCCGTCGTGAGGGGGCTACAGGAGTGGCTGCGCACGAATTACACGGTCGCGAGGCCCGTCGAAGAGATGGCGCGGCGTGCCGCGCTCTCCCGTCGCACATTCGAACGACGGTTCAAGCGTGCGACCGGTTATGCGCCCATCGATTACGTGCAGCGGTTGCGGGTGGAAGAAGCGCGGCGAAGGCTGGAGCGCACGGACACCGCCATCGACGAGATCGGTTGGGAGGTGGGCTATGAGGACGCCGCTGCGTTTCGTCGCCTGTTCAAGCGAATCACCCACGTCACACCCGGCGCGTATCGGCGGAAGTTCCGGATGCCGGCGCTCAGCTGACGGCCGCCGGCTGCGGGAGGCAATCCCGTTCACCACGGAACCAGCATGGCAATCGTTCCCGCGAGGGGCGCGAGCAGCAGGCTCACCAGCCATCGCCGCCAGACGAAGGGCCAGCCCATCATGGGCAGCTCGAATGCGAGCACGCGATGCAGGGCGAGTACCGACCACGCCGTGATCAACGCGACCATCTGCGGGGTGCCGGCGCCGGCGCGGAAGAGCACCAGCACCAGCGGGAAGGAGACGGACGGCCCCCCGGGGAGCACGCCGCCGAGCACGGATGCCGCGAGGATGCCTGTCATCCCGGAAGTGGAGCCCAGCACGGTCGCGAACCATTCCTGCGGCAGGAGCTCGGCCAGGAAGCTGGCCGCCACCAGGGCCACCGGCAGGCGCACGAGCAGCGGCCGGAGCTGGCGCCAGCCGAGTGTCCAGACCTGGCGGTGCTCCACCTCGGGGTGGCGGTGGCCGGCGAGCACCGTCACCATGAGCAGCGCGACGACAGTCAAGTAGGCGATCAGCATGCACTCATCCGCGCATGCGCCGCATTGCCAGCGTGGCCGCCATGCCCGCGATCAATGGCAGCGGAATCGAGACCAGCAGCCGCAGGAACGCGAAGTGGGCGCCCAGGAAGGGGATTTCCCAGACCAGTACCCGCTGGATGCCGAGCACGGACCAGGCGGTCAGGTAGGTGATGCATACGGGCATCGATGCGCCGGCTCCGCGGAGGCCGACCACGAGCGGGAACGCGGAAAACGGCCCGCCCGGCGTCAGCGCCCCGGCGGCGGTGGCGAGGATCAGGCCGCGCATGCCGCTGCCGTCGCCGAGCCAGCGCTCCGCCAGGCGCAGGGGCAACAGCCGCTGCACATAGGCGGCCATGAGCACGGCCAGCACCACCAGGGGCAGTATGGCGGCCAGCAGTCCGCCGGCGTGCCCCAGCGCCGCGGTCACCGCGTCGCCGCCGTGTTGCCACCACAGGGTGACGCCTGCAACGACGGCCACCGCCGCGAAGAACAGTGTTGTGCCGTCGGTGGCGGGAACGCGACTGTCGGGTCCGGACATGGTGTTACTCGCCCGCCCCGCTGACGGGCGATGGCTCCGTGGCGCTTTCGTGCATCGACTCTAACAGGTTGCCGGCCGCGAGGCGGATCGGGGCCGGCGTCATCCTCCGGCTACTCGGCGGCCGCTACGGCATCGACCGGTTCGCGAGGCGCGCCCGCCAGGGCACGGTAAACGTCCACCATGGCCAGTGTCGCCGCCATGCGGCTACGCACGGCAGCATCGCGGGTGGTGGTGAGCGCCTGTTCCGCGTCGAGCACTTCGAAGTAGGCGATCAGGCCGCGCTCGTAGCGTGTGCGGGCCAGCTCGACGGCTTGCCGGGCGTCCTGTTCCGCCTGCCGCAATCGTCGGACCCGTTGGCGCGATCGATGGTAGCGCTCCAGGCGTGTTTCGGTCTCTTCCAGGGCGGTGAGCACCGTCTGCCGGTATTCGGCCAGCGCTTCCCGCCCGGTCGCATCGGCGGCATCGATGCGGGCGCGCACCCTGGCGCGATCGAGGAATGTCCAGTCGACTCCCAGGGCGATGCGCCGCGATTCCGCCGGACCGGAGAACAGGTCGCCGGTGTTCGCGGCGACCGAGCCCAGCAACCCGCCCAGTGTGAAGCGCGGGAACAGGTCCGCCGTCGCCACGCCGATGCGGGCCGTTGCCGCCGCCAGCCGCCGTTCGGCGGCGGCGATATCCGGGCGGCGGCGCAGGAGTTCACCGGGGCTGTCCACCGGAATGGTGGGCAGGCTGGCCGGCAGTGGTTTCCTCGGCGCCAGGGTCTCGATCAGTGCCGCCGGGGGCTGGCCGGTGAGAACGGCTATGCGGTGCATGGCCGCGCGGATGCCCGCTTGCAGGGTGGGTAGCTCCGCACGGGTGCGTTCCAGTTGCGCCCGGGCGCGCACCCGGTCGAACGCCGTTCCGCGGCCGGCGTGGACGCGCGCATCCACGATTTCCAGGGAGGTCGCCTGCAAGGCGACGTTCTGTTCGGTCACCCTGTACTGTGCCTGCAGGCCCCGGAGCCGGAAGTAGCTGCTGGCCACCTGCCCGGTCAGGGCGACTTGCAGCGCGCCCACGTCCGCGCCGGCGGCGGCCAGCTCCGCCCGTTGCGCCTGGGTCGCCCGTCGCAGGCGGCCGAAGAAGTCCAGCTCCCACGTGGCGGCGACTCCGGTCCGGTAGGTCTCCACGCGTTCCGGGCCGGTGCCCGCGGGCGTGCGTTCCACCGCCGCCGGATGCGTCTCGGCGGCGGTGGCGCTGGCGGTGACGCTGGGCCAGCGGTCCTGCTCGGCACTGTCGAGCAGGGCGGCAGCCCGCTCGTAGCGGGCCATTGCCCCCTTCAGGGTCTGGTTGGCGTCCAGGGTCCGGTCGATCAGCCGGGCGAGGAGGGGGTCGTCGAACCCCTGCCAGAAACGCTGCTCGGCCTGGTCGAAGTCGCCGTTGCGGTGCGCGGCATTGAAGCCCGTTGGTGCCGGGGTGGCCGGTTTTTCGTAGTCCGGCCCCACGGCACAGCCGGTCAGAATGGCCAGTGCGCCGATCGCGACCATCCGCTTATGCATGGTTCTCTCCCGGCTGTGGGTGGTGGGCTTCGCCTTCCATCGTGGAGGCATGGTGGCTGGCGGGCCGGCGGCCGCCGGCGAGCTTGCGCAGGGCCACGTAGAACACCGGCGTGAGGAACAGTCCGAACAGAGTCACGCCGAGCATGCCGGCGAAAACCGCTATACCGAGCGCCTGGCGAACTTCGGCACCGGCACCGGTGCCCAGCATCAGCGGCACCACCGCTGCGGTGAAGGTGATCGAGGTCATGATGATCGGGCGCAGCCGCAGGCGGCAGGCCTCCAGTGCTGCCTCCACGGTGCCCCGGCCCTGCAGCTCCAGCTCCCGGGCGAACTCCACGATCAGGATGGCGTTCTTGCAGGCCAGAGCGATCAGTACCACCAGACCCACCTGCACGAAAATGTTGTTGTCGCCACCGCCGTACCAGACGCCGATGAGCGCCGAGAGCATGCACATGGGCACGATCAGGATCACCGCCAGCGGCAGCGTCCAGCTCTCGTACAAGGCCGCCAGCACCAGGAATACCAGCAGGACCGACAGCGGGAAGACGATCAGCGCGGCATTGCTCTGGGTGGCCTGCTGGTAGCTCAGGTCGGTCCATTCGAAGGTCATGCCGTGGGGCAATGCCTGGTCACCGATGGCTCGCAATGCGTCCATCGCCTGGGCGGATGACAGCACCGTCGGGTTGTATTCCCCGGCCAGGTCCGCCGCCGGGTAGCCGTTGTAGCGCAGCACCGGATCGGGCCCGAAGCTTTGCTGGATATCCACCATGGAGCCGATGGGCACCATTTCGCCGTGCTCGTTGCGGGTACGCAGCCGGGCGATGTCTTCGACGCTGTCGCGGTAGGGCGCGTCCGCCTGGGCGATGACCTGCCAGGTACGGCCGAAGCGGTTGAAGTCGTTCACGTAGGTGGAGCCGAGGTACGTCTGCAGGGTGTTGAACAACTCCGTGAGCGGCACGCCCTGGGCTTTCGCCTTGAGCCGGTCGACCTCCGCGTCCAACTGAGGCACGTTGGCCTGATAGCTGGTGATGGGGAAGCTCAGCCCCGGTGTCTGGGCCACCGCGCCCTGGAAGGCATGCACCGCTTCCTGCAGCTTACCGTAGCCACGGTTACCGCGGTCCTCGATGAACAACTGGTAGCCGGAACCGTTGCCCAGGCCGAGTATCGGCGGCGGCATGAACGAAAAGGCCATGCCCCCCTTCAGGCCGGAAATCTTGCGGTTGATCTCGGCGTTGATGGCCTTGGCGCTGGCTGTGCGCTCCTCGAAGGGGTCGAGGGGGAAGAACACCACCCCGGTGTTGGATGTGTTGGTCTGCTGCAGGGCATTGAGGCCGGGGAAGGCCACGGAATGCGCCACGCCCTCGGTGTTCATGGCGATGTCGGTGACCTGCTGCAGCAGCTCGTCGGTACGTTGCAGCGACGAGCCCTCCGGCAGTTTCACGCCGGCCATCAGGTACATCTTGTCCTGAATGGGGATGAAGCCCGGTGGCACCACCCGGAACATCACGCCGGTGGCGGCGAGCAGCAGCGCGTAGACCAGGAACACGGCTCCACGCCGGCGCAGGGTACGCGACACTGTGCCCTGATAACCTCGCGAGCTGGCGTTGAAGAAGCGGTTGAAGGGCCGGAAGATCCAGCCGAACAGCCAGTCGATAATGCGTGTCAGCCGGTCCCGGGGCGCATCATGAGCCTTGAGCAGCTTCGCCGCCAGCGCCGGTGACAGGGTCAGCGAGTTGATCGTGGATATCACCGTGGAAATGGCGATGGTCACCGCGAACTGCCGGTAGAACTGCCCGGTCACGCCGGAGAGGAACGCCATGGGCACGAACACCGCGCAGAGCACCAGGCCGATGGCGACGATGGGGCCGGAGACCTCCTTCATGGCCTGATGGGCAGCGGCCAGCGGCGTTAGCCCTTCCTCGATGTTCCGCTCCACGTTTTCCACCACCACGATGGCATCGTCCACCACGATGCCGATGGCGAGCACCAGGCCGAACAGGGTCAGCGTGTTGATGGAGTAGCCCAGCAGATAGAGCGCCGCGAACGTGCCCACCACGGATACCGGCACCGCCAGGAGAGGAATGATGGATGCCCGCCAGGTCTGCAGGAACAGGGTGACCACGAGCACCACCAGGAGAACCGCTTCCAGCAACGTCTTGATCACCGAGTGGATGGAGTCGCTGACGAACACCGTGGTGTCGTACACGGTGCGGTAGTCCACCCCTTCGGGGAAGCGGGTAGCGAGCTCGTCCATGGTGTCGATGACCTGCTCGCGTATCTCCAGGGCGTTGGCACCGGGGGCCTGGAAGATACCGACGGCCACGGCGTTCTTGCCGTCGAGCTGGGCGCGCAGGGTGTAGTTGCCGGCGCCCATTTCCAGGCGCGCCACATCCGCCAGGCGGGTGATTTCGCCGTTTGCGCCGCTCTTGAGCACGATGTTGCCGAACTCTTCGGTAGTGCGCAGGCGGCCCTTGGCGTTGATCAGCGTCAGAAAGTCACTGCCGGGCATGGGCTCGGCGCCGAGCTGGCCGGCGGAGACCTGCACGTTCTGCTCGCGTATGGCGCTGACCACATCGCTGGCGGTGAGTCCGCGCGCGGCCACCTTGTCCGGGTTGAGCCAGGCGCGCATGGCGTAGTCGCCGCCGCCGAAGATCTGCGCGTCGCCCACCCCGCGAATCCGCGCCAGCCGGTCCTTCACGTGCAACCGGGCGTAGTTGCGCAGGTAGAGGGTGTCGTAGCGGCCGTCCGGCGAGGTCAAGTGCACCACCATCAGGAAGGTGGGGGACTGCTTCTGGGTGGTCACGCCCTGGCGGCGCACGGCCTCCGGCAGCCGCGCCAGTGCCTGACTGACCCGGTTCTGCACCCGCACGGTGGCGTCTTCGGCGTCCGTGCCGGGGCGGAAGGTCACGGTCATCCGCAGCACACCGTCGGATCCGGCCACGGACTTGAAGTACATCATGTCTTCGACGCCGTTGATGGCCTCTTCCAGGGGCGTGGCTACGGTTTCGGCGATGACCTTGGGGTTGGCGCCCGGGTAGACGGTGCTCACCACCACTGACGGCGGCACGACTTCCGGGTATTCGCTCACCGGCAGATTGGGGATGGAGATCAATCCGACGGCGAAGATGATGATGGACAGCACCGCGGCGAAAATCGGCCTGTCCACGAAGAATCGGGAGAAATTCATGGCAATACGCTCCTGCGCGGCCCGGGGGAAGCCGCTGCCGCGAACGTCCTCGACGCGAGGATGAACGGGCAACGTGCCCCTGGGCCGGTTTGCCGTGGATCCGCGTTCCCTTGGTGTGCGTCAGGCGGCCGACGCCGGACGCATCGCTGGATTACGGGCGGTTCGTGGCCATGGCGGTATCGTCGACGGCCGGTTGCCCGCGCATGGCTATCTGGTTGGGGGTGACTTTCATGCCGGCACTGAAGATCTTCTGTGTGCCATTGACGATCACCCGGTCACCGCTTTCGAGGCCCTCGCGAATCACCAGAAGGTCGTCCACCCTGTGGCCGGTGGTGACCTGGCGCCGCGCCACTTGATTGCTGTCGTCCACCACGTAGACGTAGCGGCGGTCCTGGTCGGTGAGCACGGCCTTGCGGTTGACCAGCAGTGCCTTGTCGAGCTCGGCCACCGGCATTTCCACACGCGCGAATTGCCCGGGCTTGAAGGTGCCGTCCGGATTGGCCAGTACGGCCCGATACTGCAGTGTGCCGGTGCTGGCGTTGAGCCGGTTGTCGACGAAATCCAGCTCACCCCGGTGCGGAAAGCTTTCCTCGCCGGCCAGGCCGATCCGCACCGGGGTCGTCTTCTCCGGACCCAGCAGGGGCTGGCTGCGCATGGCGCTGGCTTCGTTGCTGTCGAAGTAGACATGCAACGGATCGACGGCCACCACGGTGGTCAGCAGGGTCTGGTCCGCCCTCGCCAGGTTGCCCTGGGTGACCAATGCACGCCCGGTACGACCGCTCACCGGTGCGGTGATCCGAGTGTACTGCAGGTCGAGCTCCGCTGTTTCCAGGGCCGCCCGGGCCGCGTTGACGCTGGCCTGTGCGCCAAGCCGTGCCGCCTGGCGGCGGTCGTATTCCTCCCGGGAGATGGCTCGGCTTTCGAGCAACTGCTTGGCACGGCTGGCTTCGGTGTCGGCGAGCTGCAGGTCGCTGCGCGCCTGCGCCAGCTCGGCCCGGGCCGCCTTTACCTTCGCCTGGTAAGGGCGTGGGTCGATCCGGAACAGCAGGTCACCGGCTTCCACCATCTCGCCTTCTTCGAACGCCACTTTGTGGACGTAGCCGCTTACCCGGGGCCGCAACTCCACGGTCTCGGATGCGTCCACGCGACCGGTGAAAGTCTCGGTCACGGTCACCGGCTCCGCCACGACACGTGCCACGTCCACTTCAGGCGGTGGCGGACTGGCCGGTTTGGCCTCGCCCTGGGCATCGCAGCCTGCCAGCAACGCCAACGAGATGAGCGAGGCGGTCAATCCCCAGACGAAACGTTTGTTACCGGCGGTTTCTCTACTGGAACCTTCCACGGCTTATCGCTCCTGATGTGATGAATAAAGGCCCACCTGTCTGCGGGGGTGCCAATCCATGAGCCTTTCCACAGCCGGGGACGGGCACGCCGAGGTGCGCCAGGACCCATGGATTAGCACGCTCTTGTCGAATGAGTCCGGCAGGACTCGACAGCGAAGGTATTTGCTCAATTAAGGTTGAGGTCAATAAGGGCCATCCCCGGTTTGCCTGTGGCAGGCGGGTAACGATCAGGCCCCATGGGCGATTACCTTAGTCGGGCGGGGACTGGAGCCGGTAGCGCATTACTGCGCAACGCTTGCCTGATTCTGCGGGCTGGGTTCGGTGCGCCTGCTGTAGCCAGGGCAGTAAGGTGTTGCTATCGGTTTAGGGCGGTTCCGTTACCACGGCTTTCAGGCAAGCGACACCCTGGTAGGCGATGCCCGGTTGGGATGCCGTTGTCGCTGCCGCAACAGGCCAAGGGGGCGGCCGAAGGGGCGCAGCGGGCTCCGGGGCCACGGGCGAGCGCGCCGGCGATACAGTCTCGGCATCCGGCACGGGGCGTGGCCGGGCTCGGCACGGATACGCCGGAGAATTGCACGTTTCTGCGAAGTGATTGCCCGATCCTGCGCAATCGCCGGGGATGCACTACCGGTAAAGACAGTGCTACTTATACTGCGGACGTTGTCGCGACCCGTTTGGAGGAAGGGCAGAAATGACGGCTACGAACGCCTTGCCGGAACGCGAGGCCGCAAACTCGCCCCACGACCAGCTGGTTCGCCTGGTCAGTGAGTGGGTGCCGGAGTCGGGTGGGCGGACGACGGCCATTGAAGGGCTGGATCTGTATCGTTCCGATACGCCCACCCATTGCGAGTCGTCGGTTTATGAGCCGTCGATGACATTCGCCATCCAGGGGGCCAAGAGCATCCAGCTCGGTGACCGCGAGATTGTCCAGGGGCCGTTGACGTATCTGGCGAGCAACGTGTCGCTGCCGGTGTTGGGGCAGATCGTGGACGCGACGCCGGAACAGCCCGCTCTCGCGGCGAGGTTGACCGTGGATCCGCAGGAGGTCACTGACCTGGTGCTCGCCTCCGGCGACCGGTTGCCGGCTTTCGATCCGGACGAGGCCTGTCCGGACATGGCGTGCGGGCTGTGTACCGCCCCCATGGATGATGCCATGCAGGTCGCGTTGCTGCGCTTGCTGTCACTGCTCGATACACCGGCGGATATTCCGGTGCTGGCGCCGCTTGCCCGGCGTGAGATCCTCTATCGCGCGTTGACCGGGGAAATCGGGCCGCGAATTCGCAAGTTCGCGGCCACGGATTCGCAGGTGTATCGGGTTTCCCGCGTGATCGCCACGCTCAAGGATCGCTACGCGCAGCCGTTGCGCGTCAGCGATCTCGCCGGAGAGGTCAATATGAGCGAGTCCAGCCTGTTTCACAGCTTCAAACAGGTCACTCGCATGTCACCGCTGCAGTTCCAGAAGAAGCTCCGTCTGCATGAAGCACGTCGCCTGATGCTGGCCGAGGGCCTCGAGGCGGCTGCCGCGAGTTACCGCGTGGGCTACGAGAGCCCGTCCCAGTTCAGCCGGGAATACCGTCGCCTGTTCGGCGCTCCGCCCCGGGCGGATGTCACCAAGCTGCGCGGTGGCGCCGAGCCGGCGCGGGCATGAGCGAGGAGGTCTGCATGCTGACTTACGCGCGTACCATGGCGAGCTACAACCGCTGGATGAACGAGCGTCTCTACGATGCCGCGGCGTCGCTACCGGATACCGCGCGCAAGCGTGACGTGGGCGCGTTCTTCAAGTCCGTCCACGGCACGCTCAACCACTTGCTGCTGGCCGACCGGCTGTGGATGGGGCGATTCACCGGAGAACCCTATGCCGTGCGGTCGTTGGACGAGGAACTGTATGCGGATTTCGCGACGCTGCGTGCCGAGCGGGAGCGCGAGGACGAGCGGATCATCGACTGGGTGGAGACGCTGACGCCGCAAGATCTGGACGGCGAGCTATCCTACGCCAGCGCGGTGAATCCGCGCCCCCGGCGCTATCCGCTGTGGTTCGCGGTCTCCCACTTCTTCAACCACCAGACCCATCACCGCGGGCAGGTAACCACACTGCTCACCCAGCAGGGTGGCGACCCGGGCGTCACGGACCTGATCTGGCTGCCCGAGTTCAACGCGGCAGAGTGAGGTGGCCGGTGGCGCGCACACGGGGTGTGCTCAGACCGCCCGGCGCAACGTCAGATTGATGCGGCACCTGCCGAGCAGTGGGTGATGCCCCGTTTCGAGCCGTTTCACGCCATGGTAGCGAAGGCGCGACGGACCGCCCCAGACCACGACATCGCCGTGGGTGAGGGGTAGCTGTGCGGGCCGGTCCTTGCGTCTGACGCCGCCGAAGAGAAACGTGGCCGGCAGCCCCAGGGAAACCGAGACGATGGGCTGGTCGTAGTCCCGCTCATCCTTGTCCTGGTGGAGCGAGAGGCGGGCCCCGGGGTCGTAACGGTTGATAAGGCAGGCGTCCGGGGTGAAGCCCGGGAAGCCGGCGGCTTCGGCGGCATCGTGGGCGAGGCGCTCGAAGACCTTGGGCATGGGCGGCCAGGGCTTACCGCGTTCCGGGTCGATGGTGTCGTAGCGGTAGCCGTGCCGGTCGGTGACCCAGCCGTAGGTCCCGCAGTTGGTCATGGCCACGGACATGCGGTAGCCGCCCGGGGTGATCATGTGGCGAAACGGCGCGGCGCGGGCGACGTGGTCGATCGCGGCTTGCAGCGCCGCTTCGGCGGGGCGCGCGAAGCCGCGCAGCAGCATCGCGCCGGGACAGAGCGTCTCGTAGCGGGGAAGCGCACCGGAGGTCCCCGCGAACAGGTCGCCGGTCATGGCGTCGTGGTCAGGCCGCGTCATGGAAGATGATCCCCAGGGCCTTGCGATGACCGGCACGAACGCGGCTCACGCCATGGCGCAGGTTGACGCGGTAGAATCCGCGCTTGCCCCGGACCGGCCGGTGGCGCACGGCGAAGACCACCGCATCGCCGCGTGTCAGCGGTACCACGTCCGCCCGGGATTGTCGGCGTGGGCGCTGCTCGGTCATCACGAACTCGCCGCCGGTGAATTCACTCCGCGGCTCCGAGAGCAGTGCCGCGATCTGCATGGGAAACACGTGGTCTCCGTAGAGGTCCTGATGCAGGCAGTTGTAGTCGCCGGCGCCGTAGCTCAGCACCAGCGGGGTGGCGCGGCGCTGGCCGGCGGCGTGGCATCGCTCGAGGAATTCCGCGTGGGCCGCCGGAAAACGTGCCTCGAAGCGCATCGTCTCGTGCCAGCGGTTCGCAAGCGCCACCAGGTGTGGATAGATTCGGGTACGTAATCGATCCACGAGCCCGGGCAGCGGGTAGTCGAAGTACTTGTACTCGCCGCTGCCGAAGCCGTGGGACGCCATGACCACGCGGCTGCGGAAAATGCCTTCTTCGCCATAGAGCCCCGCCAGCGTCTTGCACTCGTCGACGGTGAGCAGGCCGTTGATCAACGCGTGGCCGTGGGTGTCCAGGTCCGCGCACACGCGGTCCCAGTCGATCGCCTCGACGCGCTCGCCGATGTCCGTTGCGGTGGCCGCCACGGCCGTTTCCACGGGGTCGTTCATGGACTATTCCCTCGAGCGTCACGCTCGCCATCCGAGCGTATCAAGCGGTGGGCACGATCGCATTCCGAACGTGCCCTGTAGCGTCATTGCGTGCGTCGGCACCGATCGAAGGCGCAACGTGAACCGCTCCCCGGCGTGGGTTACGGTGGTTGCCGGATCACGTTCGAGCGATGGACACGCCACCGTCGACCCGGTGTGCAGTACCGGTAACGAAGCTCGACGCCTCGGAGGCGAGATAGACGGCCGCGCGAGCGACCTCCTCAGGGGTGGCCATGCGTTTCATCGCGTGTAGGCCATTGACGAATTCCCGCACCTCCGGCCCGGCGTTCGGGAAGTTCGCTATGTTGGTCGGTGTGTCCGTGCCGCCGGGGAGGAGGGCGTTCACGCGAATGCCCTGGCCGCCGAGCTCCGCGGCGAGTGCCTGGGTGAGACCCACCAGCCCCGCTTTGGCGGACGCGTAAGCGGCCATGTTGGGCAGGCCGACGCCGTTACCCACGAACGAGGCGGTGAAGATCAGGGAGCCGCCGCCGCGTTCGAGCATCGCCGGGATCTGGTACCTGGCGCCCAGGAAACCGCTCGTGAGGTTCGTCTCCAGGGTGTCGTGCCAGTCACCGAGGGTCAGCTCCGGGGGCGGGCGCCATGGTGCCGGCGGTGCCGGCGTTGTTGAAGGCGATGTCGAGCCCGCCGAAGCGGGTTACGGCAGTCTCCACCAGGTTCCGGGCGCAGGTCTCGTCACGGATGTCACCCGCCACGGCCACGGCTTCCCCGCCGCTGGCGGTGATCTCCGCGGTCAGTGCGTCCAATGCCGCTTGGCGGCGGCCCGACACCACGAGTCCGGCGCCTTGCGCAGCGAACAGCGTGGCGGCGGCACGTCCGATGCCGGAGCTTGCGCCGGTGATGATGGCGACTTTGTTCGTGAGCATGGGCATCTCCAACGTCCTTTGTGTGATGGGGCGGGAGCAATTTGCATCCCCGGCGCGGGGCGTAGCTATCCGGATCTTGCGCCGCAATTCGCCGTTGCGGGCAGTCGGTCGTCGCAGCAGCCGCAATCGGCAGGGCGCAGTCGATTTCCGGCGTGCCCGTTCGACATCTGGTTACGGGGCGTGCACGCGCCGTGACATCAATCGCCAGGATGGAGAGCAGCCATGAGCAACAACCCGGTATGCTGGTTCGAGATCTATGTCCAGGACATGGCCCGGGCCAGGGCGTTCTATGAAAGCGTGTTCTCGGTAACGCTCGAGCCGTTGGACAATCCGGACTTCGAGCTGTGGGCATTCCCCGCGAACATGGCGGGTGCGGGCGCAGGCGGTGCGCTCGTGCGAATGCCCGGCCTGTCTTCCGGCGGCAACAGCACCATCGTTTACTTCGCCTGCGATGACTGCGCCGTGGAAGAGGCGAGGGTCAGGGAGTGCGGTGGCAGGATCCAGCGGTCCAAGACGTCGATCGGTGACTATGGATTCATGGCGCTGGCCATCGACACGGAAGGCAATATGTTCGGGCTGCACTCGATGCAGTGAGCCGCGGATCGGGCCCACGCGGCAACGGCGTCGTGTGGCGGAGGTATGCCCGCAGTCACGGACTGATCAAAAATTAACCGTGTTTGTATTCGGGTGATTAGACGGTGTTTTTTGCGGTTGTCCACAGTGTTCTCCACGGGGTGAGTGGATAACACGTGGCTGTAATACGCGGTGGACATCGGTGCCTGGGCGGTGGCCTTCGTGGGACGGCTGTGTCTGCGGTCACGACGCAGCCATTGGCGTTCCGCGATCCTCCGCCTGCGAGCGCACCCCGGCCGCGCGAGTAGGTCGGGGACCGCCGCAGGCGGTGCCCGACGTTGACGTGGAGGCGGTCTCTCGCCGCTGCTGTATGGGATCGGACATCGGCGCTGGCCGGCGTGTGCAATGCTGGTCCGGCTCGCATCGCCCCGCGGTGGGGCGAAACCCGGGATGTCGGCTGCCAAGGGCAGCCGACCCACGGGAGGCGAGGCGCATGGTTACCGGCCGGTGGCCTGCGTCGATTCGCCGGATTCCGTCGGGTAGCCGGCTTCCACCCAGTCGGCCTTGCCTTCGTGATAGTCACGTACGTTGGTGTAACCGAGCCGGGTGAGCTCTTCGGCGGCGATGGCGGAGTTCCGGCACGGCCCGCTGGCGCAGTAGACCACGATCTCCGCGGACCGCTCGGGCAGCATGTCCGCCGCCAGCTCCCGGACCTCGTCGTGGGGAATGTTGAGAGCCCCCGGCAGGTGCTGGTGGCGGTAGTAGCGTGCGGGCAGGGCCTCGACCAGGGTGACGTCGTCACCACGGTCCAGCTTCGTCTTGAGCTCGTCACGGGTGATCTTCTCGGTCATAGCGGGTTCTCCAACAGAGCCTGTGATTGCCGCAGCGGTCTGCGGGTGAGTGCTATTCTGGGTTTGCGCTGCTGCATCCGGAAGAAGCAGTACTGCGAGTTCGAATTGCGTCAATGCAATGCAATGGAGTGGCAATGCTCGACTGGGACGATCTCCGCACCGTGCTAGCCATCGCGCGTAGCGGCACGGCTGCGGCCGCCGCGGAACGTTTGGGCGTGCACGCCTCCACCGTCTTTCGCCGACTCAACGCCATGGAGCGTCAGCACGGCGTGCGCTTTTTCGAGCGGCTACCCGATGGCTATGTGCCGACCGCGGCCGGCGAGGAGGTCTGCGTCGCCGCCGAGAAGGTGGAAGCGGAGGTCGCCGTGCTCGGACGACGGCTCTCCGGGCGCGATCTCCGTCCGTCCGGGACGGTGCGGGTGACCACCACCGACACGCTGGTGGGGCTGATCAGCACGGACCTTGCCGGGTTTCGCCGGGCGTATCCGGATATCGACCTGCAGATGAACGTTACCAACCGCTTCTTCGACCTCACCCGCCATGATGCGGACGTGGCGGTACGTCCGACGGTCAAGCCGCCGGAGACGCTGGTGGGGCGCCGTGTGGCACGGGTCGCTGCAGCGGTTTACGCGGCGGATGGCTATTTCGGCGAGATGCCGGCCAACGCGGACCTCGCTGCCTGTGACTGGATCGGCCCGGACGAGAGCCTCGGGCACCTGCCTGCCGCGCGCTGGCTCGAAACTGCAGTGCCCGCGGTCCGGGTGCACTACCGGGCCAGCACCCTGATGGCCGCGTTCGAGGCAGCGAAGGCGGGTGTCGGTTTGTGCGTGCTGCCCACTTTTCTCGGTGATCCGGAGCCGCGGCTGCAGCGGGTACGCGATCCACTGCCGGAGCTGGAGAGCACATTGTGGCTGTTGACCCACCCGGATCTGCGCTACGTTGCGCGGGTCAAGGCCTTCATGGATTTCGCCGCCGATGCCCTGGGGCGCCAACGTGACACACTGGAAGGCCGGGGCGCCCCCGCTAATGGCTTGGCAGGGAGGTAATCGTGCAACTGGTCATCGGTAACAAGGCCTATTCGTCCTGGTCGCTGCGCCCCTGGCTGCTGCTGGCCGAGTAGGCGTGGCGTTCGAGGAGGTCCGGATACCCCTGGACACCGAGAAGACACAGAGCCTTATCGCCGCACACAGCGGCGCCGGCAAGGTGCCGGTGCTCCATGACGGGAATCTGGTCGTCTGGGACTCGCTGGCCATTTGCGAGTACGTGTCGGAACGGTATCTCGATGGCGGCGGATGGCCGGCCGATGCGGCGGTGCGGGCGCAGGCGCGCGCGAGCGCCGCCGAGATGCACTCGGGGTTCTTCGAACTGAGGGCGAAGATGCCGATGAACTGCCGGGCCACCGGACGGCGCGTGGTGATGACCCCCGGACTGGAGCGGGACGTGAACCGCATCATCGATCTCTGGACGACGCTCAGGGACCGATACGCCAGCCAGGGCCCATGGCTGTTCGGGGTGTTCTCCATCGCCGACTGCATGTATGCCCCCGTCGTCTCGCGCTTTCACACGTACGGCGTGCCGGTACCCGATGCCTGCGCGGACTACATGGAGCATGTCCTGGCGAATCCCGGCATGCAGCGCTGGCTCGCGCAGGCGGCGGAAGAGACTGAAACCATCGACGACGCCGAGGTGGGGCTCTGACAGGGCGGTGCCGAGTGCAGGAGCCGATCAGTTGGGAACTTGGCCGGACACGATCCCGAAGAGGCGCATGGAACGCAACGCCCCAGGAACGGCGGCTTCGTGTGAATGCCGCTGTAGGAGAGTAGATAGGTAGGGAGCCCAAGCCGGAGCGCGACCAGCCGTCCGGCCGTCGGCGTCCTGTGAAATTTGTCGCACTATTGAACGCCCAAGTTTGACGGGGGATTCCAGAAGTACCCTATCCTGCATATAAGGAACATGTTTTGCGCCACACGGAGGTGCCCTATGGGTGTTCTGGCGCGTTGCATCGGCGTGCGGCCGATTGCCCTATCCCTGTCAGACAGGCTACTCACCGGCGCTCGTACTTTGAGCGCTTCCGGAGGCGGGCAACGCGAACCCCCGCGTTCTACGCCCGGTTAGGACGTACTCGTCCAAGCGTCGACGATGCGATTGTCGGGATTCCGTATTGCCATGCGTGTGAACCGTTCGCGTCGCAATGGCTTATCCATGCATCGCATCCGCGCGCTATATGGAATTTCGTCTAGGTCCTCGAACTGCTGAATACTGTCTACTTGGTGGACGGCGCAAGGAGTGCTGCCATGAAACCGACATATCGGACCGTCATGCTCGCGATGCTGGTGTGCGGCGTCGCAACTAAAGCGAGCGGCGCCATACGTGACTATTACAATGAGCCGGGCCTGAATCCGTTACGCGAAACCATAAACGACAACTTCAACGAACACATCGATCCGTTCTCAGGCATCCTCCAACTTTCTTTCACGGATGTATTCATTCCCGGCGATGGCGGGTTGGATCTCAAGATACGACGTGTCTACACGAACCCCCAGGAGACGTTCCTGGACTATAGCCCGTACGGCTACGGCTGGCGTATTCATTTCGGCCGCATCGTCGTTTCCAGGGCCAACGACGATAAAATCTGCTCGCAGAACTCATGGGATACCTCGGTTCGGGATAACCCTTCGCTGGAATTGCCTGATGGAAGTCGCCACCTCCTGGTTCTCGCCGACTACCATGAACCGGAGCTGATTACCCGAAACTTTTGGGCAGCGGATTGTGATGGTGACGAGATCATCGTGCGTTCACCCGACGGGGTTCGGTACGAAATGACGCATTGGAGCACTGGGCGTGATATGATAAGCGTTTACACAACGCGTATCGAAGACCCCAATGGCAATAGTATCGATATCCAATACGAAACGAATTCTATCGGTCACTCCCGTATCGAGGGGGTAACGACCAGCGACGGGCGGGATGTCGACTTTCAATATGATGACACCGGAACCGATAGGGTGAGGCTGGAGCAGATCGAGGCAAACGGCAGGACTTGGGACTACGAATACGAGTTCACGAATAATACCATTCCCGATTTTCCTCAGCTCGTCGAGGTGGAACGCCCGGACCGAAGCCGGTGGCGATATAGTTATTATCCACAGGATCCCGACGACCCAGGGTCTCTCGCATTGCAACGTGTGGAATACCCCTGGGGCGGTTATATCGAGTACACCTACGACGAAGTGGATTTCGACCCGCATGAGTATGGAAAGGATGCCGTCGTCTCCCGCAAGGAGACCGGCGGCCGGGACATAGACGACGGTGAATGGACCTTCGAGTATACCCCGGGCTGGAAAGGCAACGACGATTACGACGAGACGGTCGTGGAGAAGCCGGACGGCGGGAAACGCTACTATCACGTTGGCTATTCAACGGTGGGCAGCGGCGATATCTGGCGTATCGGTCTGAAAAAGCGTGAGGAAACGCTGTCTTCAGGCGGACGAGTTATTGACTCGAAGGAATGGGATTATACATGGGTTGCGATATCTGACGAGAATTACTGGCACGGTCGGGATACGACGAAGAAGGATGACATGACGGTTTCTCCGCGTATCCAGGAAGTGCGTCATTGGCGGCAGTATGACGAGGTCAAGACGACCTATTCGGACACGAATGCCTACGGCATGCCACAGGAAGTCACGGAGACGACGACGGCGTCTTCCTGGCCGCCGCGCGTTACGACCTACGAGTATGCCAACGACGAATCGGACTGGATTCTGGGGCTCGTCGAAGAGAAAACCGTGGAGCACGATGTGCATCCGGACGGCGGTCGACGCTGGACGATACAGCGATCGTTCGACGACGCCGGCAACGTCGTTTCCGAGGATCGCTACGGCGCGGAAACCACCTATTCCTACACCTCGGAAGGCAACGTGGCGAGCGTTACCGATCCGCGGCGCCACACCACCCGATACGACGACTACTACTTGGGCGTGCCGCAGCACGAGGGTCGACCCGACGGCACGGATGTCTACCGCGACGTCAACAGCGACGGAACGATCGCGAGCGTCACGGACGGACGTGGGAACACCACGCGATATGGCTGGGACGCACTGGGGCGTCTTACCGGCATCGACTATCCGGTACGGGCCGATGTCCACGTCGACTATGACTACGACGCAAAGGTGCTGACACGCGGCAGTTACCGGGAAGTCAGGGAGTGGGACGGTTTCGGGCGGCCTACGCACATAACCCGTGACGACACCACGACACCCGGATCGATCACGACAAAGCGCACGCGTGACGCCATGGGCCGAGTCAATTATCGAAGTTATCCGGGTAGTCGCAATGGCGATGTCATCGGGTATGACGCGCTTGGACGCCGTGAATACATCAGCCACGCGGATGGAACCAGTCGCGTTTTCGACTATGCCAGTGGCACGGAAGTGGTCATCGAGGACGAGAACGGTCACGAAACCACACGACACTACGTACGCATCGGCGCCATGGACGACGGTTGGCTCATGCGCATCGAGTCGCCCGAATCGATCACGACGACATTGGCACGGGATGCGCGCGGAAAGATGGTCCGGGCGGTTCGGGACAACCGGTCGGGGGCGGATTGGGTACGGGAGTACGCCTATGACGACCGCGGCTATCTCACGAGCGCGACTCATCCGGAAACGGGCGTGACGCAATACGGCCGGGATGCTGCCGGCAATATGACAGCACGGGAGGTCGGAGAAAGCGGCATCGTCGAACGGTTTCGCTACGATGAACGCAACCGCGTCACTCGTGTTACATACTCAGACGGCTCGCCCACCGCGTACTTCGACTACGACGGCAATGGCAATCTCACAGGCCTCGAGCGAGGCGATGTCCAGCGCTCGTTCAGCTACGACGCCAACGACAACCTGACTGGTGAGACCCTGGCGGTCGGTGTACGTCGGTACGAGGTGGGCTATGCCATCGACGGGCTCGATCATGTCAGGGCCATTACCTACCCCAGCGGCCGGCAGGTTGAATTCGCCCCGAACGTCCTTGGGTGGGAGACGCAAGCGGCGCCCTATGCCACGGAGATTGCCCACCACCCGAACGGTACGATCAAGGAGGTGGCGTTCGCCAATGGTGCAACTATGGATGTTGCGCTTGATAACCGGCAGCGGATCAAGGACATAGAAACGGCAGGAAGCGGCGGCCGCTTCATCGATTTGCGATACCGATACGACGCAAACGGCAACATCGTCGACGTAGCCGATGGCATGGGCGGCCGCCATGATCGGAACCTGGACTACGACGGCGCCAACCGCCTGATCTCGGCGACGGGCCCGTGGGGGCGGGAACGATTCTCGTACGACAGCGCCGGCAACATCGTCTCGCGTGAGCGCGCGAGTGGTTCGGTGCTGGACTACGAATACGAGGGTATGCGCCTGGTCTCGCGCGAGGTCGCGGGCGGTGAACGGAACTACCGCTATGACGCCCGCGGCAACGTGATCCGCGATGGCGCTACCGCGTATGGCTACGACGGGGGCGGCAATCTCGTGCGGGCGAACACGGGGGATGCCGTGGTCACCTACGCCTACGACGGTGACGGCAACCGCGTCCGGCGTGACGATGGCTCGACGGTCACCGATTTCTTCTACAGCCGCGACGGCAAGCTGCTCGGCGCCTATGACGTTGCCGGCGGATTCCGGGAGTACGTCTACGTTGGCGGGCAGCTGATCAGCAAGATCACGGATGACAGCGCCGTGGTCGGTAGCCGGAACTAGGTCAGGGAGGACGCTGCGATGAACCGTTTGATCGCGTTGCTCACCGCGCTCTGCGTGCTGTGTGCGCCGGTGGCGAATGCCGCCGAGCGCGTCATCTACTACCACAACAACGCCCAGGGCTCGCCGATTGCGGCCACGAACGCCGATGGCGAAGTAATCTGGCAGCGGGCCTACGACCCTTACGGAGCGCCACTCGACCCGGTGGCCGGCGACCAACGTGCCTACACCGGCGCCCCGCGGGATCCCGCAACGGGCCTGCTGGATCTGGGGGCACGCTCATACAGCGCGGATGCAGGGCGGTTTCTGTCGATCGACCCCGAGCCGTTTGATCCGAAGCGCATCCACAGCTTCAACCGCTATGCTTACGCCAACAATAACCCGTACCGCTACGTCGACCCCGACGGCGAGTTTGCCGTGTTGGCGGGCGCGGCGATCTGGAGTGCCGGGGCGGCACTGACCGCCTACACCACCTACGATACCTACCAGAGAGAAGGCGCGACCGCCGCCGCGACGGACTTGGCCATTGGCGGCGTCGCCTCCGTTGCCGGAGGCGCCGTCGGTGCTGGCGCGGTGCGGGCCTACAAGGCGTATAAGACGTACAAAGGCGCTAAGCGGGCAACAAGGGTTGCGAAAAGTGCTACGGAAGTTGCCTTAGAAGGAGGGAAACACGCAGGTCAGCTTAAGCAGTTTATGAAGCAGACTCCAGAACAGCTTCAGAAAACCATTAAGACCTTCGATAAGCAAATTGCAAAACACGAGGAGTGGGTTAGGGATCCGGTGTCAAAAGTTGGAAACTTCAATGAGTTGCGGCCAGAGCATCAGAAAAATCTTGTTCGTCACTGGCAGCAAGATATTGCTCGGCATAAGGAGTTGAAGTCAATTGCTCAAGATGTCTTGAAAGGGCTGTAGGTTCTATGGGTAAATTTGAAGATGCTGTAGTGTACAAGTATTATGCGAAGGATTTGGGTGTTCTGGTGAAGGAGTTGGCGTTGGAGGCAAAACGTAATGCATCGAAAGAAAAAACTGATTTCTCCGTGGGGTATATGGCTGGGTTCCACAGGGTGGTCTCATTAATGCAGCAGCAGGCAGAGGCTTTTGGTATTGCGTATGCGGACATTGGATTAGATGGAATTGATGCTGACGAAGATCTCGTTTGACGTTGCCCATGTGTAGAAGTTGAATGATTTTCTGGCTCCTGCGGCTCCGGTTACTCGATTTCGCTGGGTCTTCAGCGTCGCTGGTGTCCTCGTCCAAGATGATGGCTGGAAGTACTTTGCATGCGTAGGCCTTGAGAAGAACACCGTCTGACAGCGGCAAGGAAGACGACGCCGACGCCGCCTGATACCCGGGGCTCGTCACCCCGACCAGATCATCATCAATAAGTGGACATTTTAGGTCGGGGAAAACCGGGCAACCTCAACCGGGATCGAGGGAAGGTGCAACCGCCGCCGCGACGGACTTGGCCATTGGCGGTGTCCACGATTGCTGGGTAGGATCAATGCCCCGACGGCGAGTTCGCGGTGCCGGCAGAGTGGCGATCTGCGGCGCGGCGGCTGCGGAGATCTCGTTTCAACCTTGCTCCGGGAACCATTCCTGGATCATGCGGCCCCGGTCCCAGAAGAAGCAGTATGCGAACGACACGAAGCCTGCCGTTCGCCAGTCCAGTGTCCATTCGATATTGATGACCAGGCACAGCATCACGGCCGCGAACATGCCCGTGACCAGCGCAGCGAGATTGTCGACGATGCTTCGGCTGGCGCGTCTTAGCGCCCTGGATAGAATGAATCCGCCGGTGCCGAACGCGATAGCGCCGAATAGTAATCCCTGCATGTTGCCGAGTGTCCCATTCTCCGGTTGTGGGGCACGCTGCCCGTGGCTACGGGACCAGCGACGGGAGCGCGCCGTGCGGCCGTCGGTTTCTCACCCTATCCGGATCGGGTCCATCGCGCCATGCCGACACGGTTTGCTGCCGCAGCCCATGACGGGTCCTGAGGGCTGTCCGTCGCGGCGCCGGTGATACGGCTCGGCGGATCGGCATCATTCGACGCGGGCCATGCGAGTGTGCGACTTTATCGGTAGATACGTGCATGGCTACTGAACCATTGGCCCGGCGTCTCGGGGGTACGCCTTTGTGTGGTCACCACCGGGCGACTACCCGACGGGCTCGAATGTCGGTCTCCACACTGCCGTGTCGCCGCCCGGTACAGGGCACGGATATCGCAATGACGCAAACGGAAACCGCCTGTGAATATAAGCGCGCGACACACCGCACTACTTGCCGGGTTCATCGGCAACGTCGTCGAATGGTATGACTTCGCGCTCTACGGATACATGGCCGGTATCCTCGCCGGGCAGTTCTTCCCCGGCGAGAATTCCACCGCGGCGCTGATTGCCACTTACGGCGTTTTCGCCGCGGGATTTCTCATGCGCCCCCTGGGCTCGGGGGTTTTCGGCTGGCTGGGCGATACGGTGGGGCGCAGTACCACCATGCTGATCTCGGTGATCATGATGGCGCTGCCGACGTTTCTGCTCGGCTGCCTGCCCACTTTCGATACCGTCGGCATCTGGGCTCCGGCTTTGCTGGTGGTGATCCGACTGGTTCAGGGTCTCTCGGTGGGTGGGGAGTTCAGCAGCTCCGTGACCTACCTGGTGGAGACGGCCCCGGACGAGGCGCGCGGCTACGCCGGCAGCTGGGCCAATACCGGCAGCATGGTGGGGATGCTGCTCGGCTCTGGCGTGGCGGCGGCGGTGACCGGCCTGCTGTCGCCGGAAGCGCTGCAGAGCTGGGGTTGGCGTCTGCCGTTCATACTCGGAGGCGTGATCGGCGGTGTATCCATCGTGTTGAGACGGCACTTGCCGCGGTCGCCGCATTTCGAGCGTCACCACAGTGACCGGCCGACAACATCGCCGCTGCTGCAGGCGTTCACCACGAACCGGCGGGAGATGCTCCAGGCGATCCTGTTCGCGTCCGCCTACGGGGTGGTGTTTTATCTGCCTCTGGTCTATCTGCCGGAATGGCTGCACGGGCAGACCGGTATGGCGCGTGACGTAGCGTTGCGGATCAATACCGCGGCGACGACCCTGCTGCTCGTGCTGATCCCGGTTTCCGGCTGGGTGGGCGACCGTCTATTCAGACGCACCCATTTCATCGCGGGCGCGATGCTGGTCATGGCCGTGCTCTCCATGCCGCTGTATGCATGGCTTGCCGCCGACGGTGTCCTGGGGGCGTTCGTCGTGCAGTTCGCCCTCGTGATCCTGCTGGCGGTTCCCCTGGGAACGGCGCCGGCGATGTTCGTGGAGCTGTTCCCCGCGCGCGACCGGCTGTCGGGCTACTCGGTCGCCTATAACCTGGGCCTCGGTGTCGTCGGTGGCGCGACCCCCATGATCGCGACCTGGCTCATCGAGGTGAGCGGGGTGTCCGCCGCGCCTTCCTCGTTGCTGGCGTTTGCTGCTGCCGTGGGGTGCATCGCATGCCTGTGGATGCGCGACGGCAGCCGTGAGCCGCTGCAGGAGTAGGGGCTCCTTCACCTTTCCGCCTCCGGTTGCGTTGTGCTGCCTGCTGTGCGCTCACCACGGTGAGCGCGGGCTCCGGTGATTCACGGCGTCTCCACATGGCCCATCAGTCGTTGCTGACGTTGCGCCAACGTGGGGTAGCCGCGGGTGAACAGGTCGTACCAGCGATCGGGGGAGGGTTCGGTATTGTCCTGACCGCCGAGGCGTTCCAGTGCCGAGGCGAGATAGCGGGCGGGCACCACGCCGGTGGCGAAGCGGTCGGCTTCGAGTTCCAGGTGGCGGCGATGAAGGTTACCCAGCGGTGCGGCCAGGAATGCGAGCACCGGTTCCATCAGTAACAGCCAGGTGAGGCGCTCGGTTGCGCTGGCTTGCTCGGGCAGTCCGATGGCGGCGGCCAGTGGACCCGGCTGGCCGAGCAGGAGGAACAGGGGCAGATATCCCAGCGCGATCGGCGCGTAGTAGCGCAGTCGGTGGTACAGGTGGACATGGCCCAGCTCGTGAGCCACCACGGCATCCAGTTCCGCGGGTGAGAGACGGCTCATCAGCCGTCCTCCCAGAACGACCCGCTGCCATGGGGGACCACCGGTGGCCGACGCGTTGTCGCTGTCCGGTTCCACAAGCCATTGTGTTTTTCCGACTCCGCTGAACCGGCGCAGTGTCTCGAGCCTTGAACGCGGTTCTACGCCGAGCCGGGTGGTGGTGGACGTCCACCGCGGTAACCACGCGTTCCGGATCAGGAGCGCGGCTGCCCATAGTGCCCAGATGCCAAGCCATCCCGTCAGATGGATCGTGGCCAGTCCGGTGAATGCCACCGCGATGACGGGCGCAGTCGTCCGGGCAGTTGCCGTAACGTTTGGGTAACGTCCGTCAGTGGCGTGGACGCGCAGCCAGTACACGGCGATGGCTATCATGGCGAGGTTGAGCGTGCCGGCGGCGGGGGTGTCGCCCACCAGCGCCTGCCATTGATGCCACGTTGCCGTGGCCGCCCCGGTGGGGCAGATGCCGATGAACAGCAGGTGGTCGGCGGTGACCCGCCGCCGCCAGCGATCCAGCTGTTGCCGTGCCCCATCGGGCGACTCATGGCGCCAGGAGGCCGCCACTGCCAGGCGTCGCCGCTGTCGACCGGCGAGCCACCACGCGAGCGTGAGCGATGTGGCTGCCGCTAGGAATGCACCCATGGCGGCCGTGTTCCCCCTGTGGCGTTTCGCATCCCGGCTTCGGCCGGGCCGCGGCGGTAGGCGCGCTACGCCGGCAGTGCCTCCGTGCACGTGTGCCGTTACCGGGGCTCAGCAGTGGTCCGCGCGCGGACCGAGTTGTCACTGCTGAACACCACAACGTTCAAGCGCGCTCGTGCTGCGGGCCCCGCGGTGGTGGTCCGGCGGCTTCGAGGTCGGCGCTTTCCTCGTCGGTGAAGAGTCGCGAGCGCAGGAGAAATCTGAGCCCCGCCGGCGCCTCCAGGGAGAACCCGCTGCCGCGGCCACTGATCACGTCGATGATAAGATGAGTGTGTTCCCAGTACTCGAACTGGGAGCCGCTGATGTAGAACGGCTGGCCGGCGATTTCGCCGAGGAAGACGTCGGCCTGGCCCACCCGGAACTCGTTGCGTGGGTAGCACATTGGCGCGCTACCGTCGCAACAGCCGCCGGACTGGTGAAACAGCAGCGGCCCGTGCACGGTCTCGAGGCGCTCGATCAGCGCCCGAGCCTCTTCGGTGACCGAAACCCGATCGGCGCACATGCTGCACCTCCTGTCTGCGAGTCGGCGGTAAAAAGGGCCGCCGCGGCGTGGCGGACCACGACCGGGCGGCAACGCTCGAGGAGGTGGAGTCAGAAGAAGCCGAGGGGGTTGGGGTCGTAGCTCACCAGGAGGTTCTTGGTCTGCTGGTAGTGCTCGAGCATCATCTTGTGGGTCTCGCGGCCGATGCCCGACTGCTTGTAGCCACCGAAGGCGGCGTGCGCCGGGTACTGGTGATAGCAGTTGGTCCAGACACGGCCCGCCTCGATGCCCCGGCCCATGCGGTAAGCGGTGTTCATGTCCCGGGTCCAGACGCCGGCGCCGAGGCCGTAGAGGGTGTCGTTGGCCAGTGCCAGGGCATCCTCGCTGTCCTTGAAGGTCGTCACCGAGACCACGGGCCCGAAGATCTCCTCCTGGAAGATGCGCATCCGGTTATGGCCCTGGAAGATGGTGGGCTGGACGTAGTAGCCGTCGGCGAGGTCCCCCTCGGGTTCGAATCGCTCGCCGCCGACGGCGACGCGGGCGCCCTCCTGCCGGCCGATGTCGATGTAGGAGAGGATCTTCTCGAGCTGGTCCATGGAGGCCTGGGCGCCGATCATGGTGTCGGTGTCCAGCGGATTACCCTGTTTGACCGCCCGGGTGCGCGCGATGGCCGCATCCATGAACTCGTCGTAGAAGGATTCCTGGATGAGCGCCCGGGACGGGCAGGTGCAGACTTCGCCCTGGTTGAGGGCGAACATGGTGAACCCTTCCAGGGATTTTTCCCGGAAGTCGTCATTCGCGGCGAAGCAGTCCTCGAAGAATACGTTGGGGGATTTACCGCCGAGCTCCAGCGTCACCGGAATGAGGTTCTCCGAGGCGTACTGCATGATCAACCGGCCGGTGGTGGTCTCGCCGGTGAACGCCACCTTCGCCACCCGTGAGCTGCTCGCCAGGGGCTTGCCCGCCTCCACGCCGAAGCCGTTGACCACGTTCACCACGCCGGCCGGCAGCAGGTCGGCGATGAGCTCCATGAGCACGAGGATGGATGCCGGTGTCTGCTCGGCAGGCTTGAGCACCACGGCGTTGCCGGCGGCCAGTGCCGGCGCGAGCTTCCAGGTGGCCATCAGAATGGGGAAGTTCCACGGGATGATCTGACCGACCACGCCGAGCGGTTCGTGGAAATGATAGGCGATGGTGTTGTCGTCGATCTCCCCCAGCGTACCTTCCTGGGCACGAATGACGCCGGCGAAGTAGCGGAAGTGGTCAATGGCGAGCGGAATGTCGGCCACCAGGGTCTCGCGCACCGGCTTGCCGTTGTCCCACGTCTCGGCCACCGCCAGGGCTTCGAGATTCTCTTCCATGCGGTCGGCGATGCGATTGAGCGTGCTCGCCCGTTCGGCCACAGGGGTCTTGGCCCACTGGGTCTTGGCGGCGTGCGCAGCGTCGAGGGCCGCCTCGATGTCTTCGGCGGTGGAGCGGGCGATCTCGCAGAAGGGCCGGCCATTGACCGGGCTGGGGTTCTCGAAATACTGCCCCCGGGCCGGCGCTTTCCACTCGCCGCCGATGAGGTTGTCGTAGCGGCTTCGGAACTGGACCTTGGAGCCTTCCTGTCCGGGCTGTGCGTAGCGCATCGCGGTCTCCTCCTCAATGGGCTTGTCGTTTCGTGATGAACACGGCATCACCGGGGCGGAGCAAGGTTCGCGCTCCGGTAGCAATCGGGGTACAGCAAGCGGCGTGCCAAACGTCATCACCCGTGTCCGGGGCCGACGTGCGTGCCGCGCCGGTGCCCGGGTCACGGCCTATGGCCATGAAAGCGGCGTCGGGCCGCCGCCGGGGTGAATGGGCCACGATGCGGGTCACTGCCCCTGGCCGTGACAGTCGCGGCGAGACACTCTGTCACGGATTCGGGACGCCCTATGCCGTGGAGCACCCTCGGCCCCGGCCGGTTGCCATGGCCCGGCTCTTGCAGCCGGCAGGGAGCGACGACGACCGAAGCCACCGCCGAAGGGGGAGCCGATATGACCCCGGAGCCATCAGCGCTGGAGGCCGTTGGCCTCAGCAAGGCCTACGGTGACCGGCAGGTGCTGTGCGGGCTGGACATGACGGTAGCCGCCGGCGAGGTCGTGGTCCTGCTGGGACCGAACGGGGCGGGCAAGACCACGCTGTTTCAGTTGCTCACCGGGCTGTTCGCGGCTGACGCCGGTCTAGTCGTCATCGCGGGCGCCGACCTGCGCGACGATCCCAACCGTGCGCTGGCGTCCATGGGCATCGTCTTCCAGCAGCCGGCACTGGATCTCGACCTGAGTGTCGCTGCCAATCTGCGCTTCGCTGCCCGTCTGCACGAGATCGCGCACACGGAGCGGGCGATTCGTGATGCGCTGGCGCGGGTGAAACTCTCCGCCGACCGCCGAGGCGCGTACGCGTGTGCGGGCGCTGAGTGGCGGCAACCGGAGTCGGGTGGAGTTGGCGTGCGGCATGCCTTCTACGGCGAGCTCGATGCCGTGGCTGCTGCTGCGGTGGTGGGTGCGGTGCTCGCGGTATCCTTCATCATGGCGGTGCTGGGCTATGATCCACAACGCGGCCTCGTGCGTGCGTCATGACCATGACTTATCCGCCCATCGATCCCTATACCCGAGGTTACCTGGCGCGGGAACCGCACCAGCGGCTTTATGTCGAGGAGTGTGGCTCGCCGGCGGGCATACCCGTGGTGGTGCTCCACGGCGGGCCCGGCAGCGGCTGCCGCGCCGAGCAACGTGCGTTGTTCGACCCGGCGGTTTTCCGGATCATTCTGCCGGATCAGCGCGGGGCCGGGCGTTCGCGGCCGTTCGGCAGCCTCGCCGGCAACGATACGGACACACTCGTCGCGGACCTGGAGGCGTTGCGCCGGGCGCTGGAGATTCAGCGCTGGGTGGTGTTTGGTGGCTCCTGGGGCGCCACGCTGGCGCTGCGCTACGCGGCAAGGCATCCGGATCGGGTAAGTGGGCTGGTGCTGCGAGGCGTACTCGCAGGCCGACGGCGTGACCGGGACTGGGTCTTCGGCGCCGACGGCGTCGCGCGGCTGTATCCCGAGGCGTACCGGCGGTTTCTGTCCGCCTTGCCGGCGGACTTGCGGGACAGTCCACTGGCGGGTTACGCAACGCTGTTCACGGATCAGTCAGCGGCCACGCGTCGGCGGGCGGCGGAGGCCTGGCTCGCCTGGGAGGTGCACGTCGCCACGGGCGGTCAGTTCGGGGGGCGGGGCGACCGTCCCGCGGTGGCGGTGGAGCGCGCGCAGATCGCCTGCCACTATGCCGTCAACGACTTCTTTCTCGACCCCTGTGAGGGAGCGCTGCCCGCCCACGGGGCACTGGCGGGGATTCCCGGCGCCATCGTGCACGGCCGCCGGGATCTGATGTGTCCGGTGGAGCAGGCGTTTGCCGTGCACGAGCGCTGGCCGGCCGCGACGCTGGAGGTCGTGGAGGATGCCGGCCACCTGGCGGGAGATGCGCCCATGCAGCGCGCCCTGGTTGCCGCCACCGATCGCTTGCGCGATAGCCCAAGGCACTGAGTGTCCCTGTCAGAGCCTGTCCCGTCGGCGCTTGGGCCCGTGGGCTGGCACGATCCAGCCCTCTTCGCGCGCACTCCGCAGGAAGTCGCGGACATCGGCCTCGGCGTGCCGGCCCGGACACTGGTGGGCGAGCTCGGTGGCGATCTCGCCGACCCGGCGGTGGCCGTCGCACCGCCGCAGGACCTCGCTTGCCAGGGCGCTCAGTGGCACCAGGCCGGCAGGATAGAGCAGGAGATAGATCTGTCGCTCCGGCTCCCACTGCAGGCGGCAGGTCGGCGCCAGCCGCATTATCGATCCGTCGTCGAGCCGCTTGTCCATTCCTCGTCCCCCACGCAGAAAAACGGTGGCATATCCGTGACGTAGGCGTGGTACATGGCATCCGCCATGGTCCAGAGCACTTCCAGCTTGAAGCGGACGATCTCGAGCGCACGTTCCTGCAGCGCCCGGGTGTCGAAAGCGTCGAGCACGATGCTCAGGCCGTGCTCTACGTCACGGTGGGCTTCACCGATGCGATTGCGGAAATAGCTCAGCCCGTCGGGCTCGATCCAGGGGTAGTGCTCCGGCCAGCCGGTGATGCGCTCGCGGTGGATCGTGGGCGCGAAAAGCTCGGTCAGCGATGAGCACACGCCGGCTTGCCAGTCCGAGCGGCGCACGAAATCGACGTAGGCGTCCACCGCGAAACGCACGCCCGGGAGCACGTGGGTTTCGGATACGATCTCCCGGCGTTCGAGGCCGCAGGCTTCGCCGAGCCGGATCCACGCCTCGATGCCGCCGTCGCGCCCTTGCCGGCCGTCGTGGTCGACAATGCGCTGCAACCAGCGTCGCCTGACCGCCCGGTCGGGACAGTTGGCGATTAGCGCCGCGTCCTTGAGGGGGATGCTGATCTGGTAGTAATACCGGTTCGCCACCCAGGCACGCAGTTGCGCCGGCGTGAGGCGGCCGGTCGCCATGAGCCGGTGGTAGGGATGATGGATATGATAGTAGCGTCCGAGCTCGCGCAGTCGCGCCTCGAACTCGTCTTTGGGCCAGGGTCGAATCGCGGCGTTCATGATCGTCCCCCCTTCAGACGTCCAGTGACATGCCGTCGCGGGCGGCGGTGATGCCCGCGCGGCGCAGCATCTCCGCCTCGGGCGAGCGTTCGTCGAGGACCGGGTTGGTGTTGTTGATGTGGACGAGATACTTCTGCGGGCGCGGTAATCGCTGGAGGACAGCGATGAGCCCGTCCGGGCCGCTCAGTGGCAGGTGTCCCATGTCGGCGGCGTGCTTGCTGCCGGTGCCGGTGGTGAGCATTTCGTCCTCACGCCAGAACGTGCCGTCCACCATCAGGCAGTCCACGTCCGCCATCCGGCGGATCAGCCCCGCATCCAGCGCGCCCAGCCCGGGGGCGTAGAACGCCTGGCGGCCACTGCTGCGCTCGTGTATGAGCACACCGATGTTGTCGCCGGTCCGCGGCGCGTGGCGGCCGGGAGAGTAGGGCGGCGCCTTGCCGGTCAGGGGGACTGCAGTAAACGCGAGCTCGGGGACACCGTCGACCTGGAAGGCGTCGTCGTCGGCGGCGACCTCCCGCCAGTCGACGCCGCAGTAATGCTCCAGCATCGGGATGACGGGGAAGCCGGTGGTCAGGTCCTCGTGCACGCTGCGGGTGGTGTACAGGCGCAACCGGCCATGCTCGCGCAGGGTCAGCAGTCCCGCAGTGTGGTCGATCTGGCTGTCCACCAGCATCACCGCATGGATACCCGTGCCGCGCACGCTGTCGCCGGCCGGTTGTGCCGCGGGAAAAGCCGCGAGCTGGGCGCCGATGTCCGGCGAGGCGTTGATCAGGATCCAGCGTTCACCGTCGCCGCTGACGGCGATCGAGGATTGTGTGCGCGGCTGCATCGAGGGATTGCCCCGGCGCACCTCGGCGCAGTTGTGGCAATTGCAGTTCCACTGGGGAAATCCGCCACCCGCGGCGGAGCCGAGAATGTGAATCTTCATCGCACCCGTCCTGTGTCCGCGTGAGCCGGGCTCGCCGGCCTGAGCCGTCGCTGACGGGCGATGCAGCTTGCATGCCATGGCCGGTGGTCTAGTGATATTGCCCGGGAGGCGGGGCGCAGAGCGGTAATGGGCGTCGGCATGGCGGCGAAGACCCGGGCGTGAGCGCGCCGGTGTACCGTGTATCTGGCACAGAGTGTGCCATGGTCGGGACAGTGCTTCGCGGCGGCGGCTGGAGGCGTCGGCGTGCCCCGCCGCCGGGGCGGGGCACGTGCCGTGGTCGGGTGGCGATGCGGGGTGGTCAGTCCGGTGACGGATTGATCCCGTGGCGGCGCATCTTGCGGTAGAGCGTGTTCCGGCTGACGCCCAGCTCCGTGGCGGTTCGGGTGACGTTCCAGCGCTGGCGTTCGAGCTCGCGAAGGAGTGTGTCGCGCTCGGCGCATTCCAGGGGCGACGCGGAAGGCGATGCCGGCGCTGCCGGTTCCGTGCTTTCCGCCGGCTGAATGGAGGCGGCCTCGGAGGCCGCTTCCCCGGAGGCAGGGGTGGCGATCTCCGGTGGCAGGTCGGCGACACGGATAACGCCGCCGTCGCACAGGGCGAGCGCCGTACGCAGACAGTTGCGCAGTTGCCGGATATTGCCCGGCCAGTGGTAGGCGAGCAGGCGCTGGAAGGCTTCGTCGTCGATACCGGCGGCTTCCCCCGGATCGCTCTCGGCAGCGAGGGCGGAGCGGATGAGCAGATCCTTGTCCCGGCGCTCGCGCAGCGCCGGCAACTGCAGGGTGATTCCGTTCAAGCGGTAGTAGAGGTCCTCGCGGAAGCTGCCTTCCGAGACCAGGCGCGGCAGGTCCTGGTGGGTGGCGCTGATGACGTGCAGATCCACGGGGATCGGGGTCTCGGCGCCCAGGGGCAGGATTTCGCGCTGCTCCAGCACCCGCAGCAGCCGGGTCTGCAATTCCTGCGGCATGTCACCGATTTCGTCGAGGAAAAGTGTGCCGGCGCTGGATTGCAGGATCTTGCCGCGCATCCCTTCACGGCGGGCGCCGGTGAACGCGCCGCCCTTGTAGCCGAACAGCTCGCTCTCGATCAGGGATTCCGGAATCGCCGCGCAGTTGACCGCCACGAACGGCTGCTCCGCACGCCGGCTGGCGTCGTGTATCGCCCGTGCCATCGCCTCCTTGCCGGTGCCGGTCTCGCCCTGGAGCAGCATCGCCACGTCCCGGTCCACCACGCGCTCGGCACAGCGGACGTTGTAGGCCATGCGCGGGTCGCCGCCGGCCATGAGGGAATTCAGCGTCAGTCCCGCCGATGCCGGTTCCGAACGCGGCGGCCTGATCACCCGCCCGGTGGATACCCGTGTTCGCGCCTCCTGATTGCGGTTGACGGGGCCGCGCATCATGGCGAAGTAGCGGGTGCCGTGACGCAGGTCGTGCACCGGCCAGACGGATTGTCCCTGGCGGAAGCTGCGCTCCTCGATGGCGTTGGGCGAGAGGTCGAGGACCTCGTTGATCGCGCGGCCGACCAGGTCGATCTGCGATTGCTGACCGAGCTGGGAGACGGCGCTGCGGTTGGCCGCCAGGATGACGCCATCGCCGTTGATCGCCAGCATGCCCTCGTTGAGCAGACCCACGAACTCCGGGCGCACGTGAAAGCGCAGCACCCAGTCGTCGTGGAAGACGCGCAGGAAGTTCGAGTTCTCGATCAGCCGTGCCGACATCTGCACCAGGGCGACGGTGTGGCACTGACTCTGGCGCGTGTCACGGCTGTTGACCGATGAGGCGTCCAGAACCGCCGCCAGATTCCCCTTGGGATCGTGAATCGGCGATGCCGAGCAGGACAGCGCGGTGTTGCACGACAAGTAGTGCTCGTCGCGATGGATGGTGATCGGCCGCTTCTCCTCGATACACGTGCCGATGCCGTTGGTGCCGGCGTGTGCTTCGCTCCAGGCCGCACCAGGCCAGAGACCGACGTCGAGGAAATCGCGGTCCAGGGTCGGATCCCCGACCCAGTCGACGATGAACCCCCGGGCATCGGTGAGAATCACGGCGTAGCCGGAGCCCGCGGTCTGCTCGTAGAGGTTGTGCATTTCGGTGCGGGCAATGCGAAAGAGCTCGCCGAGCTCTTCGCGATGCGCGTGCAACTCCGACTGCTCGAGCACCACCTCGACATTCGTCGTATCCGGCTGCAGCCCGTAGCTCGACAGGCATCGCGTCCACGACTGAGCGACTCGGCGGGCGTCGTCGGGTTCCGGCAGAGCGGTGGAGGTGCGGCTCCAGCGGTCAACGGCCTGGATGACGCGTCGCGCGTGTTTCGCTTCGGTATGCGTCACGGAATCTCCTCCCCTTGTGCGTAGCCGTTCGAACAGCGCCCGTCGTTGTAGTTGGGTCGGTGGAATGGGCGCTTCGCGTTTCGCCACACCAGCCCTTCTAGCAAGGATCGTGCTGAGCGTGCATACCGGCCGTCGTAAAGGGCACGCCCGCCGGGCGTCCTCAGGGCCCAACGGCGAGGCGTACTGTGACGATGCCACGAAGACCGGGTCGCCGGCCACAGCCGTGCGTCGTGGCCCGGCGTGGCCGCGGTGCGTGACGGCAGCGGGACGAGCGCGGGTTACACACTGTCACATTCGTGCACCAGTGGTTTCGCGTGGCGCGTGCACCCTGGCTCGGGCGCGGTCGTGCGCGATGCCGAAGCAGCGGCACGGGGGCAGCGCCAGCGCACCGTCGCGGCGTTCCCAACGGTGATACCTGGCCGGAAGGCGCCTACAAGCACGGCGGTGGCTCCGCCTGACTGACCGGCAGCTACGATCCCGAGACCGATACGCTGTTTTTGGGGCGTGGGCAATCCCGGTCTCTGGCTCGCCACGCTGCGTCCCGGCAAGAACCTCTACACGAACTCTGTGCTGGCACTCGACCCCGACACGGGGGATATCAAGTGGTACTACCAGTACACGCCACACGGCACCTGGGAGACGGCGTCAACCATAGCGTGCTGACGGACAGCGAGTACCAGGGTGAGACGGTTCCCGCGTTGCTGCACGCCGATCGCAACGGCTGGTTCGTCGCGCTCGACCGTCGCGATGGCGACTTCCTGTGGGCCGAGCCCTTCGTCCGGGTCGACTCGATCACCGGCTATACCGACGAGGGCGTTGCCATCGACGACGACGAGCTGCGTCCCGACGTGGGCAAGGAGGTGTTCACCTGTCCGAGCTTCCTCGGTGGCAAGAACTGGTGGCCGATGGCGGTGAACCCGGACCAGGGGCTGGCTTTCGTCCCCACCCTGCATGCGTGCATGAAGATGGAAGGCACGGCTGTCAGCTATATGGCCGGTCTGCCGTACCTGGGTGAGACGTTCGAGGTGTTGCCCGAGCCGGGCAGCGACGGCTGGGGGGAAGTCCAGGCAAGCGACGTCAACACCGGCGAGCAGGTGTGGTCCCACCGCACGGATCTGCCCTGGAACGGCGGCATGCTCGCCACGGCATCGGGGCTGGTGTTCAGCGGGAGTGCCGACGGCTACTTCACCGCATTCGACGGCGAAACCGGCGAGGTGGTCTGGAAGAGCGACAAGCTGGTCTCCGGGATCATCGGCGTGCCCAGCAGCTACACGGTCGACGGCAAGCAGTACGTGGCCGTCTACGCCGGCTGGGGCGGGGCCACTCCGAGGCCGCGACCGCCGAAGCACCAATCGATGTATGCGTCGATCAGGCCAGCCCCACTGAGGACTTCGATCGCGCCGTGGCCAATGCCGTCGGCGAACGGTTGGATACCTCCGTTGCCGTGCAGGCATTCGACGGAACCGGTGACGATGAGAGTGGATTCGTTCCGGCACGATTCGCCCGCCTGGCCGAATCACGCTGTGATGTCATCATGGGTTTTCCGGTCCCGCGGGAGAGTCCGTGGGTACCGGAGTCGCTGGAAGCGACCGACGCCTACGCGGCGATCATGGCCTAACTGCTCCGTGAGAATGGATACGATGTCGGTACATCCGAGCTCACCTACGATGCCGCCATGCAGTCCGAGCATCCACTGGTGTGGCGGGATGACGCCTCATCCGGGGTGGGCGGAACCGTCGTCAGTGAGGCATCCCGGGCCCGCTAGGTTCGGTCTGCGGCAATCCTGGGTGTCGAGGAACGCCTTGGCCCGGCTCCCGCCGGGCCAAGGTCGTCTGGTCCCGGTGTGCCACCGCGGGGAAGCGGTTAGGTATTCTCTGCTCCGGGGCCGGAAGTGGCCAGCGCTTCCAGGTCGCGCTCCAGTAGCGAGGGGTCGCCCAGGTTGAGCTCCACCAGGCGGCGCAGGTGCGCCGCGCTGTCCAGCGGCAGCCCGTCGCAGCGCAGTCCCACCATACTGCCATGGCTGTGGACCGCGGTGACCTGCATCTGTATGCGGGCCTCCCCGTCCAGCTCGATGACGAGCTCACCGGATTCAGGCAGTGCATCGGCTGCGCTCTCCGCCTCCACCAGGGCGCCGTGCAGGCTGAGGTCGATCACCCTTACCGACACTTGATCCCCCGCGCCGCTGAGATAAGCCGGGCGGTCGACGTTGACGCGGTGAAAACGGCGCCGCTTGAAGTCGCTGTCGCTCATCTGTCCTCCGGCAGCGGTATTGGCCTACTGTCCGCCACTATAGACGCGCATGGCACGGGTGCCGCGCCGGCGGGGCACAACATGCAGGGCGTTTCAGCGTCCCACGGCCTCCATGCGTGGCAGCTCGCCACCCAGGCGGGCGGTGATCTCGCGGGCGGTGCGGGAGACTGCCGCCCCGAGCTCGTGCATGAGGCTGTCGGTGATCCGGGCCTTGGGTCCGGATACGGAGATCGCCGCCAGTGCCTTGCCGGTTTCGTCGTGAATGGTGGAGGCCACGCAGCGCAGACCGATGGCGTGCTCCTCGTAGTCGCACGCGTAGCCGCGTTCGCGGATCTCGGCGAGGTCCGCGCGGAGCTTGGCCGGCGTGTCCAGCGTGTTCGGGGTGACCTTGGGCAGGCCGCGGCGCTGGAGGATGCGTTCGATTTCCGCCTCGTCCATGCTCGCCAGCAGTGCCTTGCCCACCCCCGAGGCGTGCAGGGGGGCGCGGCTGCCGAGCTTGACGATCATGCGCATCATCTCCTGGGATTCCACCTGGGCGAGGAACACGGCGTAACCATCGTCCTGGACGCCCAGGTTCGCGGTCTCGCCGGTCTCCTCCATCAGGCGGTGGAGGTACGGGCGCGACTCGGCGACGAAATCGCGCGCGCTGACGAAGCCGTTGCCGACGATGAACGCCTTCACGCCGATGTGCCAGAGGCCGAGCTCCTCGTCCTGCTGCACGAACTGAAGCTGCTCGAGGGTGCGCAGCAGCCGGTGCGTGGTCGACGGCGCCAGGCCCGCCATCTGCGAGACGTCCGACAGCGACAGGCCGTGGCCGGCGCCCGCCAGCGCCTCGAGGATGTTCAGCCCGCGGGTCAGCGACTGGCTCTGGCCAACGCTGCGGCCGGAGGTGCGCGGGCGCCCGGTGGTTCGGGTCTGTCGTTCAGCCAAAATCCGTCCTCACGGCAGTTCTTTCCGTATGCGCCGTAGGATACCGTTTCCGGACGACCATGTCCCGGGCCCCGGAAAACGGGGCCCGTTTCCACCGGGCGCTTCGGCGCGGCACCGGCGGGCGGCCGCTACTGCGCGTGGTAGATCTCGCTGCCCCGCTCGCGGAATTCCCGCGCTTTCTCCTCCAGCCCGATCTGCACGGCGCTGTCGTTGTCGAGCCCCTTCTCCCTGGCGTACTCGCGGACTTCCTGGGAGATCGCCATGGAGCAGAACTGCGGCCCGCACATGGAGCAGAAGTGGGCGAGTTTGTGCGCCTCCTTGGGCAGGGTGGCGTCGTGGTACTCCCGCGCCCGCTCCGGGTCCAGCCCCAGGTTGAACTGATCGTCCCAGCGGAACTCGAAACGCGCCTTGGACAGCGCGTTGTCGCGGATCTGGGCGGCCGGGTGGCCCTTGGCCAGATCGGCGGCGTGGGCAGCGATGCGGTAGGTCACGATGCCCTCGCGCACGTCGTGCTTGTCGGGTAGCCCCAGGTGTTCCTTGGGGGTCACGTAACAGAGCATCGCCGTGCCGTACCAGCCGATGTTGGCCGCGCCCAGCGCGGAGGTGATGTGGTCGTAGGCGGGGCCGATGTCGGTGGCGAGCGGCCCGAGGGTGTAGAACGGCGCCTCGTGGCAGTGCTCGAGCTGCTCGGTCATGTTCTCGCGGATCTTCTGCAGCGGCACGTGCCCGGGACCTTCGATCATCACCTGCACGTCATGGCGCCAGGCGATCTCGGTGAGCTCGCCCAGTGTCCGCAACTCCGCCATCTGCGCCTCGTCGTTGGCGTCGGCGATGCAGCCGGGGCGCAGTCCGTCGCCCAGGGAGAAGGCGACGTCATACGCCTTCATGATCTCGCAGATATCCTCGAAGTGGGTGTAGAGGAAACTCTCGGTGTGGTGGGCGAGGCACCACTTGGCCATGATCGAGCCGCCGCGGGAGACGATGCCGGTGACCCGGTCGGCGGTGAGCGGCACAAAGGGCAGACGCACGCCGGCGTGGATGGTGAAGTAGTCCACCCCTTGTTCGGCCTGCTCGATCAGCGTGTCGCGGAACATCTCCCAGGTGAGGTCCTCGGCCTTGCCGTCGACCTTCTCCAATGCCTGGTAAATGGGCACCGTGCCCACAGCCACCGGGGAGTTGCGCAGCACCCACTCACGGGTCTCGTGAATGTGCTTGCCGGTGGACAGATCCATGATCGTGTCCGCGCCCCAGCGCGTCGCCCAGGCCATCTTCTCCACTTCCTCCTCGATGGAGGAGGTCACCGCGGAGTTGCCCATGTTGGCGTTGATCTTCACGCGGAAGTTGCGGCCGATGATCATCGGCTCGCTCTCCGGGTGGTTGATGTTGTTGGGGATGATGGCGCGGCCGCGGGCGAGTTCGTCTCGCACGAACTCCGGCGTGATCTCCTCGGGAATCGCCGCGCCGAAGGACTCGCCGGCATGGCGCTTGCCGAGCACCGGGTGATCCCGGTAGGCCTCCAGCTTCTGGTTCTCGCGGATCGCCACGAACTCCATCTCGGGCGTGATGATGCCTTGGCGGGCGTAGTGCATCTGGGTGACGTTGGCGCCCGCCTTCGCCCGGCGCGGCGCCCGGATATGGCCGAAACGCAACTCCCCGGTCGCCGGGTCGTCCAGGCGTTCGCGGCCGAAGGCGGAGCTCGGGCCGTCCAGCGTCTCGGTGTCGCCGCGCTGGTCGATCCACGGACCGCGTAGCGCCGGCAGGCCTTCGCGCAGGTCGATGACCGCTTCGGGGTCGGTGTAAGGGCCGGACGTGTCGTAAACCGCCAGTGCCGGATTCTTCTCGGCGCCGAACTGGAACGGGGTGTCGCTCTGCGCGATCTCGCGCATGGGCACCCGGATGTCCGCTCGGGAGCCTTCCACGTAGATCTTGCGGGAGCCGGGGAAGGGGCGGGTGACCTCGCTGTTGAGCACGGCCGCCGCCTGGCGGACGTCCTTTTCATTTGCGCTCATGTTCAGTCGCCTCGTTCGCATCACGTGAAGGGGCGACGAAATGGGGGTGCGCGCATTGTCCAGAGAGCGTGAAGCTTCCCTACGCCGGTACTAGCCGGGTCAGGTTCCAAGGGACTCTCTCAGCCCGGACCGCCGGTCCGGGCACCCCCGCTTCGTCAGCGTTGTCGCCGCACCCCGTGGCGGGTGCGACAGGTTGCAGCATAGGTGGGGCCGGGGGCGGGGTCAAATGCGGCGCCGTCCCCGACCCGTGGCCGCCCGCCATCCGTCGGCCACGCATTCACAAAAATGGAAACAATTTCCAATTTGTTGACACGGTCAGTCGTGTGAGCTAGCGTTCCATTCAACAGAAACCCGTTCCGAATAATTATGGAGGAGCGTGCCGTGGCCAAGATGACTGCTGCCGAAGCGGCTGTGTGGGTGCTCAGGAAGGAGGGCGTGGATGCCGCCTTCGGGGTGCCCGGTGCCGCCATCAACCCGTTCTATGCCGCAATGCGCAAGATCGGCGGCATCGATCACGTGCTCGCCCGTCATGTGGAAGGCGCTTCCCACATGGCCGAGGGCTACACGCGCACCAGCCCCGGGAACGTGGGCGTGTGCATTGGTACCTCCGGCCCCGCCGGCACCGACATGGTCACCGGCCTGTACTCGGCCGCCGGCGACTCCATCCCGATTCTGTGCATCACCGGTCAGGCCCCGACCTCGCAACTCCACAAGGAGTCCTTCCAGGCGGTGGACATCGAGTCGGTGGCCAAGCCCGTGACCAAGTGGGCGAAGACAGTGCTCGAGCCAGCGCAGGTGCCGCGGGCCATTCAGCAGGCCTTCCACGTGATGCGCTCCGGCCGTCCCGGCCCGGTGCTCGTCGATCTGCCGCTGAACGTGCAGATGGCTGAGATCGAGTTCGATCCGGACACCTACGAGCCGCTGCCGGTCTACAAACCCTCGGCCACCCGCGCGCAGGTGGAGAAGGCGCTGGAGATGATGAACGCCGCTGAGCGCCCGCTTCTGGTCTCCGGCGGTGGCGTGATCAATGCCGATGCCGCCGAGCTGCTGCAGGAGTTCGCCGAGCTCACCGGCACGCCGGTCATTCCCACGCTCATGGGGTGGGGCACGATCGCCGACGACCACCCGCTGATGGCGGGCATGGTGGGTCTGCAGACGGCGCACCGTTACGGCAACGCCACGCTGCTCGAATCCGACTTCGTGATGGGCATCGGCAACCGCTGGGCGAACCGTCACACCGGCGGGATCGACACCTACACCGAGGGCCGGACGTTCGTGCACGTGGACATCGAGCCCACGCAGCTCGGGCGCGTGTTCGGGCCGGACTACGGCATCGTCTCCGATGCCAGGGCGGCTCTGGAGCTATTCGTCGAGGTCGCACGCGAATGGCGGGATGCCGGCAAGCTCGCCGATCGCAGCGAGTGGTCGGCGTCGTGCCGCGAGCGCAAGCGCACCATGCTGCGCAAGACCCACTTCGACGACGAGCCGGTGAAGCCGCAGCGCGTCTACGAGGAGATGAACCGCGCGTTCGGTCCGCAGACACGGTACGTGAGCACCATCGGGCTCTCGCAGATCGCCGGTGCGCAGTTCCTCCACGTCTACAAGCCGCGCCACTGGATCAACTGCGGCCAGGCCGGTCCGCTGGGCTGGACCGTGCCGGCGGCTCTCGGTGTTCGCAAGGCCGATCCGGAGGGCGAGATCGTCGCGCTTTCCGGTGACTACGACTTCCAGTTCATGCTCGAGGAGCTCGCCGCCGGCGCGCAGTTCAACCTGCCCTACATTCACGTGCTGGTGAACAACTCCTACCTGGGGCTCATCCGCCAGGCGCAGCGCGGCTTCGACATGGACTATCAGGTGCAGTTGTCCTACGAGAACATCAACTGCCCGGAGATCAACGAGTATGGCGTCGACCACGTCTCCGTGGTCGAAGGGCTGGGCTGCAAGGCGATCCGGGTGTTCGACCCGGACCGGATCCAGCCCGCCTTCGAGCAGGCGCGCGAGCTCATGCGTGAGCACCGTGTGCCGGTGGTGGTCGAGATCATCCTCGAGCGGGTGACCAACATCTCCATGGGCACGGAGATCAACAATATCAACGAGTTCGAGGCCCTCGCCGAGCAGCTCGACGAGGACGCGCCCACGGCGGTCGGCCACCGCTACGACCAGTAACGACGCGCCATTACGACAAGGGAGGTGCGAGACATGCCCAAGTTTGCCGCCAACCTGTCGATGCTCTTCACCGAGCACGACTTCCTCGACCGGTTCAAGGCCGCGGCCGATGCCGGCTTCAAGGGGGTGGAGTATCTCTTCCCCTACGATTTCGCCGCCAACGACGTGGCGGACGCCCTGAAGACGAACGGCCTCACCCAGGTGCTGCACAATCTGCCGGCCGGTGACTGGGGCGCGGGGGAGCGTGGCATCGCCTGCCACCCCGACCGCGTGAGCGAGTTCCGCGAGGGCGTGGACAAGGCCATCGAGTACGCCAGGACCCTCGGCTGCCAGCAGCTCAACGTGCTCGCCGGCAAGGTGCCGGAGGGTGTGGCCGAGCAGCAGGCCCGCGAGACTTTCGTGGAGAACGTGCGCTTCGCCGCGGACAAGCTCGAGGCCGAGGGTATTCGTCTGCTCGCCGAGCCCATCAACACCCGCGATATCCCGGGCTTCTTCCTGCACAACACGCGGCAGGCGCTCGAGATCTTCGACGAGGTGGGCTCCCGCAACGTGGCGCTGCAGTACGACATCTACCACATGCAGATCATGGAAGGGGATCTCGCCCCCACCATCGAGGCCAACCTGGAGCGCATCGCGCACATCCAGCTGGCCGACAACCCGGGTCGCCACGAGCCGGGCACCGGCGAGATCAACTACCCGTTCCTGTTCAGATTCCTTGATGAGCACGGCTATCGCGGCTGGATCGGCTGCGAGTACAAGCCGGCCAACGGCACCGAGGCGGGGCTGGACTGGGTCAAGCCCTATCTGTGAGCGGCCAACGCCATAGCGACGACGCATTTACAGGAGGCAAGCAATGAGCAAGATCGGATTCATCGGCCTAGGCATCATGGGCGCGCCCATGGCCGGTCACCTGCAGCAGGCGGGCCACCAGATCTTCACCGTCGAGCACAGCAAGCCCATCCCCAAGGAGCTCGCCGACGGTGGTGCCGAGGTCTGCGCCAACCCGGCCGAGGTGGCCAAGCAGGCCGACATCATCATTACCATCGTCCCGGACACCCCGGACGTGGAGAAGGTGCTCTTCGGCGACAACGGCGTGGCCGAGGGCCTGTCGGCGGGCAAGACCGTCATCGACATGAGCTCCATCGAGCCCATCGCCACCAAGGGCTTCGCCCAGAAGATCAACGATCTCGGCTGCGAGTACGTGGACGCCCCGGTCTCCGGCGGTGAGGCCGGCGCGAAGAACGCCGCGCTCACCATCATGGTCGGCGCCACCGACAAGGGCTTCGAGACCGCCAAGCCCCTGTTCGAGATCATGGGCAAGACCGTGACCCACGTGGGTGGCAACGGTGACGGCCAGACCTGCAAGGTCGCCAACCAGATCATCGTCGCGCTCACCATCGAGGCGGTGGGCGAGGGGTTGCTGTTCGCCTCCAAGGCGGGCGCGGACGTGAGCAAGGTCCGCGAGGCGCTGCTCGGCGGCCTGGCCCAGTCCAAGATCCTCGAGATGCACGGCGAGCGCATGATCAAGCGCACCTTCGATCCGGGCTTCCGCATCGAGCTGCACCAGAAGGATCTCAACCTGGCGTTGCAGGGTGCCCGCCAGATCGGTGTATCCCTGCCCAACACCGCCACTGCGCAGGAGCTGTTCAACGCGTGCTCCGCCAACGGCGGCGCCGGCTGGGACCACTCCGGCATGGTCCGGGCGCTGGAGCTGCTGGCCAAGCACGAGATCAGCGAGTAAGCGTGCTTGGGGCCTGCTGGTGACAGGCCCTGACCCCCGGCCCCGCGCCCCGCGCGGGCCCGGCCGATTGCCTCCCTCGGGCGCTCCCCTGCGCCCGCCACGGGGTCGTTCGTGAATCGTGGCCGCGCCCTATGGGCCCCGTGGATTTCGCACCGGCACCCGGTTTTCCGGGTTGCCGGTTTTTTTGGTCCGGAGCGGGTCAACGAGTCGTGGCCGCTCGGTGCCCCGTTGTCCCTGGCGGATGATACCGTTAGTGTCGAATTTTTCGTCACGGGGATCGTATGTCGCGCCGGTGCGTTCGCGTCCGGCATCCTGTGAACATACCGACCCGTTAACGGGAGAGTTACCGTGATACCGATCGCTCGCCGCCTGATATCACTCCTCGCCATGGTCCTGATCATCTCGTTCGGTGCGACCGGTACGGCGTTTGCCCAGTCCCAGGGGGAGTCCGGCGACACCGCGGAGCGCCCGTCCTACGCGGCCATGGCCGACCTCCTCGAGGACGAGCAGTCCCGCCAGCGGTTGATCGACGAGCTCCGCCGGCTCGCCACGGAGCCGGAGGCGGGCGAGGCGCCGCCTGCCCCCGCGGCGGAAGCGGCCGAACCGGCGGCCGGGCAGCCGTCTCTGCCGCGGCGCATCGCCAGTACCACCCAGGCGTTCGCCGAAGAGCTGGGCGAGCGTCTGGGGGCGGCGACGGCGGCGATCACGGCGCTGACGAGTGCGGATGCCGCGGATCGCGACGTCGACTTCGCCGCGGTGGCCAGTGTGGCGACGCGCTTAGCCCTGGTGGTAGTTGCCACGGTGGTGCTGTTCTTCGTCCTGCGGGCCCTGGCCAGGCCGCTTTTCGCCCGCTGCGGTCGCTGGGCGGCGCGCGACGGGGGGCGCTCGATGCTGCGCCGACTGGCTGCCGTCACTACCTGCCTGCTCGTGGACCTGGCAGCGGTAGCGCTCGCCGGCGTCGGCGGCTACGCGCTGGCGCTTTTCGTGCTGGGTGAGCGGGGCAGCCTGGATGCCGCCTCGTCGCTGTTCATCAACGCTTTCGTGCTCATCGAGGCGTTCAAGGCGCTGCTGCGAATGATCTTCGCTGCACGCTACGACAGTCTTCGCCTGTTCCCCGTGTCGGCGCACGCGGCCGGCTACTGGAATAGCTGGCTGGCGCGTCTGTCCGGGTTTATCGGCTATGGCCTGCTGGTGGTGGTGCCCATCGTCACCGCCAACGTGTCCGCGGCGCTCGGGCAGCTGGTCAGCCTTGCAGTGATGGTGATCGCCTTCGTCTACGCGCTGGTGGTGATCCTCAAGAACCGCACGTGGGTGCGCGAACGGCTCGAGGCGCGCGCCAACCAGGCGTTGATGGGGGTGACCGGTGTCGCGCAGCGTCTGCTCGCGCGCACCTGGCACGTGCTCGCTATCGCCTATTTCGCCGTGCTGCTGGTGGTGAGCCAACTTCGCCCGGCGGACGCCCTGCCGTTCATGATGCGCGCCACCCTGGAGACGCTGGTCGCGGTCGCCGTGGGTCTGCTCGTCTCCAGAGCGCTGACGCAGCGTTCGCGGCGGCGTATCGAGCTCTCCGCTGACCTGCATCGCCGTCTGCCCATGCTCGAGAAGCGGCTGAACGCCTACGTACCCAACGCGCTCAAGGTCGCCCGCGCGGTGATTCTGGTGGCAGTCGTACTGGTGGTGCTCAATGCCTGGGAGGTGTTCGATCTCGCCGCGTGGCTCGCCTCCGAGGCGGGCATGGGCCTGGTGATGATGTTCGTGCGGGTTCTGCTCATCCTGGCGATCGCCGGGCTGCTGTGGATGGCGGTGGCAAGCGGTATCGAGCATCGCCTGAGCCCGGAGACCGGCAGTGGCGAGCCCAGCGCACGGGAGAAGACGCTGCTCACCCTCTTCGGCAATGCGCTCGCGATCGTGTTCATCACCATCACCGCGATGATCATGCTCTCGCAGATCGGTATCAATATCGGGCCGCTCATCGCCGGTGCCGGTGTCCTCGGTCTCGCCATCGGTTTCGGGGCCCAGAAGCTGGTGCAAGACGTCATCACCGGCGTGTTCATCCAGATCGAGAACGCCATGAACACCGGCGACGTGGTCACCGTCGCCGGAGTGAGCGGAACCGTGGAGCGGCTTACGGTGCGCTCGGCGGGTATCCGCGACCTCTCCGGCACCTATCACGTCATTCCCTTCTCCTCGGTGGATACCGTGGCCAACTACATGCGCGGCTACGCCTACCACGTTGGCGAGTACGGTATCGCCTACCGCGAGGACGTCGACGAGGCCGTGGAGCACCTCGAGGCCGCGTTCGAGGAGCTCCGCGCGGACCCGGCCTGGGCGAAGGAGATCCTCGACGACCTGGAGGTGAGCGGCGTCACCGCGCTCGCCGACAGCTCCGTGAACATCCGCGTGCGCATCATGACCACGCCCGGCAACCAGTGGGCGGTGGGCCGCGCGTACAACCGCGTGGTCAAACAGCACTTCGACCGCGCGGGCATCGAGATCCCGTTCCCGCATCTCACCCTGTACTTTGGCCAGGACAAGGACGGCAGTGCACCGCCGGCGAACGTCGCCGTCGCCCAGGGTGGCCCGGGCTACGACGAGCTGATGACCGCGGCGGAACGCGGGCGCGAACCGCAGGCGGGCGACGACGATGCCGCCGCGGCGAAAACGCCGCCTCCAAAGCAGCAGGACATGCCCCAGGGGGAGGGCTGACCGGAACCGCCGGAGTGTGCCGGATTACCGCCCCCACCCCTCGTAGCCGGCGACGTTGTCGGCCGTGATCAGGCGGGATGGGATGTATACCCGCGTGGGGGACGGTTCGCGGCCACGCAGGATGTCATAGCCGAGCTCGACGGCCCGGCGGGCGATGCGCCCGGGGAACTGGGCGGCAGTGGCGCGGATGAGGCTGTCGCCGCTTTTCAGCCGTTCGACCACTGCTGGCGAACCATCCACGCTGACGATGAACACGTCGTCGTGGCCGGACCGCTGTGCGGCGAGCTCCGCACCGAGGGCAGTGGGGTCGTTGATGGCGAATACGGCGTCCAGATCCGGGTGGCGCGTGAGTAGCGCGGTCATCTTCTCCAGCCCGCCGCGCCGGCTGCCGCCGCCGTTCTCGGCGGCGGAGAGCAGATCGACACGCGGGTAGCCGGCCAGCACCTCGCGGCAGCCGGCCACACGAGCGTTCACCGCGGACACCGGCGGCCCGTTGATGATGACCACCTCGCCGTGGCCGTCGAGTGCCTCGGCCATGTGCTCGCAGGCGATGCGGCCGGCCTGGGCGTTGTCGGTGGTGACGGTGGCGTCGGCACCCTCCGCCTCCACGTCCACCGCCACCACCCGGGTTCCGGCCGCCTGGGCCCGGTGCACGGCCTCCGCGATGCCTTTGGGCTCGGAGGCGGACAGGACGATCAGGTCCCGGGCCTCGCGGACGAAACGCTCGATCTGAGCCTCCTGCCGCGGCAGGTTGTAGGCGCTGGATACCACCGTGACGTCCACATCGCCGGCGAGCTCCCGGGCGCGGATCTCGGCATTTTCCGCAATGGCCACGAAAAACGGGTTGCCCAGGTCCAGCACGGATATGCCCAGCGACCGCAGCGGCCCGGCGGTTGGCGCCGTGGGCAGCGCGAGCAGTGCGGCGGCGGCGAGATGCACGATGGCGGCGCGCGGGGTCGGTCGGTTCATCATTCTCATACGGGGTCGTCCCGGGTTCGCCCAATGGCCTCGGCGAGGGCATCGAGCCGATAGGGCTTGGCGAGTACGGGGACGTCCTCGGCCAGCCCGTAACGCTTGACCAGCAGGTCGCGGCTGAGCCCGGACGTGAGGACCACCGCAGGGGCCGAGTCCCGGGCGACGATCTCGCGGCGGAGCTCGACGCCATTGCCGCCTTCACCGAGGTTCACGTCGGTGAGCATCACATCGTAGCCCTGGGCGTCGAGATCCAGCGCCTCGCGCGCGGTCTCGGCATCGGCGACGGCGACCACTTCGTGTCCCAGGCGTTCGAGCATGTCGCAGGCGGTCTCGCGCACGTCGTCGTCGTCCTCCACCAGCAGCACGCGCCGTGCCGGCGTCGTCCCGCCCGGCGCGGCCTTGGCGGCATCGGCCGCCATCGCTGGCCGGATCGTGGTCGGCAACTCCAGCCGCACCGAGGTGCCTTCACCGACGCGGCTGGTAATGCGCACGTCGCCGCCGGACTGCTTGACGAAGCCGTAGACGATGCTCAGGCCCAGCCCGCTGCCACCGCCGCTCTCCCGCGTGGTGTAGAAGGGTTCGAGCACGTGCTCGAGCTGAGCATCGGGAATGCCGCAACCGGTGTCCGCCATCTCGATGACGGCCGGGCCCTTGCGGGTACCACGGGTGCGCACGGTGAGCCGGCCGCCGTCGGGCATCGCCGCGCTGGCGTTGATCGCGAGGTTGAGCAGGGCGTTCTCGAGCTGCTCCCGGTCCACGTCCACCACCGCGTCGCGTGCACCCAGGTCCAGCTCGATGCGCACGGCCGGGCCGACGCTGTACTCGATGAGGTCCACCATGCCGTTGACCAGGGAATCCACATCGGTGGGCTGTGGGGCGAGGCGTTGCTTGCGGGCGAAGGCCAGTAAACGCGCGGTGAGCGAAGCGCCGCGCTCGGCTGCGGCCAGGGCGCGCCGCGCGTACCGGCGGTGGCGGTCGGCCAGGGCGGGGTCATCGTCGAGGAGTTGCAGGTTGCCGGTGACCGCGGCGAGCAGGTTGTTGAAGTCGTGGGCGACGCCGCCGGTGAGCTGACCGAGCACCTCCATTTTCTGGGACTGGCGCAGTTGTGCCTCCACCGTCTTGCGCGCGGTGAGATCGCTGTAGAGCGTCACGAAGCCGCCGTCGGGCATGGGGCGGCTGCGGAACTCCACGACGCGGCCGTCGGTGAAGTGGCGCTCGAATGCCTGGGGCTGGTGCTGGCGGCGCTGGTTGAGCTCGCCGGTGGCGAGTGCGGTGCCTTCGGGCGTGCGGTTCTCGCTCGCCACCGGTGGCAGCAGCGCCTGTACTTCCTGCAGCGGCATTCCTGTATGGATGCGTTCGGCGGGCAGCCCGAGAATCTGCAGGTATTGCGGATTCCAGGTCACGAGCCGGCCCTGGGCGTCGAATACGCTGAGGCCGTCATTGATGTTGTGAAATACCGTTTCCAGCAGCCGCGACTGCTCGTCCAGGGCCACGGCGTTGCCGCGGAAGACGTGGAATGCACGGGCGAGGGCCCCGAGTTCGTCATCCCGATCCGTGGCGGGGGTGGCGCGGGCGGTGTCTCCCTGGGCGAGGCGGGTCATCAGGTGGGTCACGGCCTTGAGGTTGCCCACCAGCTCGCGCACCAGCAGCGCGCCCAGCGCGGCGGCGGCGGCGCAGACCAGCGCAATTACCACGATGCCCGTCTTGCCCGAGCGCACCGTGGCGCCCAGCGCCTCCGCCTGAGTGCCCACGCGTTGCTGCAGGGCGGTGACATAGGTGCGCACCTCGCTGCTGAGCTGTTCGGACAGGGCCCGCGTCTGCGCCAGGAGGAAGGCCTGCTCTTCCTCGATGGCGAGCTTGCGCGCGCGCAGGGCGAAGATGCCATCCTCGCCGTTGCCGATTCCGCGCAGCGCGGTAGCGGCCGGTGTGCCGGCGAGCGCATCGACGCGTTCGTCGTAGGCCGAGCGGAAGCGATTCAGCGCATCGGTGGAGTCGGCGGCCGCGGCGGCGGTGAGCGCGGTGAGTGCCGGGGGCAGTGCCGCCGGGCCGTTGTCGGCGTCGTCCCGGAGCTGGCCGATGCGGTAGAGGTGCTGGCGAATGTCCTCCTGGAGGTAGAGTCCGTCGCGGGTCTTGTCGATGAGTGCCGTGAGTGTGTCGTCGAGGCGCCCGACCAGCGCGGGCAGGCCGGGCGCGGCATCCTCCAGGTCGGGGATTCGGCGGGCGAGGGCGAGCACGTTGCCGATGCGCTCGCGCAGCGCCGCGCTCTCCGCCTGGAGCTGGAAGGGGACGTTCACTTCGGCCACGTAGGGCGCCAGTGCGGCCAGGTTGGCGGCGCGCTCGGCGAGCTCCAGGGAGCGGGCGATCTCCGGGAGCACGCGCTCGTTGAAGCCCTGCATGGCCCGGTCGGTGTTGGTGAGGCTGCGCCAGCCCACGGCCGCGAGCAGCAGTGCGGCGATGGCCAGGATGGTGAAGGCGAGCAGCAAGCGCGCGCGGACGCTTGCGGGGATCAGGCGCGGCATGGCGGTCAGTACTGGGTGACCCGTGCGGCGAAGATGTAGCCCATCCCGCGTTCCGTGCGGATGTAGCGTGGTTGGCGAGGGTTGGGCTCGATCTTGCGCCGCAGCCGGAGGATGAGCACGTCGATGGTGCGGTCGAATACCTCCGCATCGTAGCCGCGGGTGATCTCCAGGAGCTGATCCCGGGTGAGGACACGGTTGGGGTGGCGCACGAACGCCTCCAGCAGGCTGTATTCCCCGTGGGTGAGCCGCTGAGGCTCGCCCACGGGGTCGATGAGCTCCCGCCGGCTGAAATCCATGACCCAGTCGCCGAAGGCGTAGCGCTCGCGGGCGTCCTCGCCTACCGCCGCCGGCGTGCTGAGCTCCGTGGAGCGGCGCAGCATGGCGCGCACGCGGGCGACGAGCTCGCGGTTGTTGAACGGCTTCATGAGGAAGTCGTCCGCGGCGAGCTCCAGGCCCAGTATGCGGTCGGTGTCGTCGCCCTTGCCGGTGAGCATCATGATGGGGATGGCGGAGGCCTCGCGCAGCCGGCGTGCCAGCGCCAGCCCGTCTTCACCGGGCAGGCGCAGATCCAGGATCACCAGTGCGTAGGCACGCTCGGCGAGTGCCGTCTCCATGGCCGCACCGTCGGCGACCGTGGCGACGTCGTAGCCGCTGTCCGTGAGCAGGTCGTGGAGCAGCGCCTGCATCTGCGGCTCGTCGTCGACCACGAGCACGGCGGGACGCACGGGCTGCGTCATGTTCTTGTCCTCCTCCACTCGTTCGTCATCCCGGCTGCGTTGGCCGGGGCACCTCAGTATCGCCGCCGGAGCGGGGCATTTCATTTCAAATGTTACAACCCGGCGCCCGCGATGAAATTCGTCATTAGCACGCGGCTCGTCCACTGGGAGCGTCGCCGGCGGCGAGCGCATCGACCGTCGCTGCCGGCGCATCGCGCCACGTGCGCAAGCGTTCGGGGCCGCACCAGGCGGCCGAGACGGAAAGCAGGAGGAGAGCCATGATGCGTGCATTGCTGCGTGCCACGACCATCGTCGTGGGTATCGCTATCACGACACCCGCCGCGTTCGCTGCCGACCAGCCGCTGGTCGGCATCATCACCAAGACTGACACCAATCCTTTCTTCGTGAAAATGAAGGAGGGCGCGAAGAAGAAGGCCGAGGCGCTCGACGTCGAGCTGCGGACCTTCTCGGGGCGCTTCGACGGCGACAACCAGTCCCAGGTCCGGGCGGTCGAGAACCTCATCGCCGCCGGCGCCGACGGCATCCTGATCTCGCCCAACGACCCGTCAGGCATCGTGCCCGCCATCCGCCAGGCGCGAGAGGCGGGCATTCTCGTGATCGCCCTGGACACGCCTCTGGATCCGGCAGACGCCGCCGACGCCACCTTCGCTACTGACAATTTCCGCGCCGGCGAGCTCATCGGTCAGTGGGCGCGCAAGAGCCTGGACGGCGCCGCCGAGGATGCCCGCATTGCTCTGCTCGACCTCAACGAGAGCGAGATTACCGTGGACGTCGCCCGCGATCAGGGCTTTCTCAAGGGATTCGGTGTCGACCTCAAGGACCCCAAGGATATCGGCGACGAGACCGATCCGCGCATCGTCGGCCATGACATCACCCAGGGCGCCGAGCAGGGCGGCCGCCGGGGGATGGAGAACCTGATCCAGAAGGATCCGTCAGTGAACGTCGTCTACACCATCAACGAGCCCGCTGCCGCGGGGGCGTACCAGGCGCTGCGGGCTGTCGGCCTCGAGGACCAGGCGTTGATCGTCTCCGTCGACGGTGGCTGCCCGGGCGTGGAGAACGTCCAGGCGGGCGTGATCGGCGCCACGTCCATGCAGTTCCCCCTGCGCATGGCGAGCATGGGCGTCGAGGCGGTGGTCGAGTACGTCGAGACCGGCGAGAAGCCCGCCGAGTCGAACGTCAACACCGGCGTCGAGCTGATCACCGACGAGCCCGTCGAGGGCGTGCCGTCGAAGTCCGCCGAGTGGGGCCTCGAGCACTGCTGGGGCTGACGGCGCCCGAGCGCGTGCGCGGGTCCGGGCGGGCCCGTGCGATCTCCCTGAGTCATCGACAGCGGTATCCGTCATGAGTGAAGTGACCAGTGACTATCGGCCCGGGGGCGAAGCGGCGAGCTTCGAGACCGCCCAGCGCAGCCTCGCGCAGCGGTTGCACGGGTTCTTCCACGCGCACCCCACGGCGGCGCCGTCCATCGTTCTGCTGATGGCGGTGCTGGCGTTCTCCGTGGTGGTGGGGGAGCGTTTCTTCGCCCCGTTCAATCTCTCGCTCATCCTCCAGCAGGTGAGCATCATCGGCACCCTCGCGGTGGCGCAGACGCTGATCATCCTCACCGCCGGGATCGATCTCTCGGTGGGTGCCATCATGGTGCTCTCCACCGTGGTGATGGGCCGCGCGGCTGTGGAAATGGGGCTGCCGCCGTCGGCGGCGCTGTTGCTCGGCCTGTTCGCTGGCGCGGCCTGCGGCGCGGTGAACGGCACCCTGGTGACACGCTTCAAACTGCCGCCGTTCATCGCCACCCTGGGCACCTGGAATATCTTCGCCGCGCTCAAGCTCTGGTATTCGGGGAGCGAGACCATTCGTTCCCAGGAGCTGGAGGCCACGGCGCCGCTGCTGCAGTGGATGGGCAACTCGGTGGAGCTCTTCGGCGCACGGCTGAGCTACGGCTCGCTGATGATGATCGTGCTGTTCGCGGGTGTTTGGTACGCGCTGCGGTGGACCGCCTGGGGCCGGCACGTCTATGCCGCGGGCGACGACCGCAAGGCCGCCGACCTCGCCGGCATCCGCACCGGGCGACTGCTCATCTCCGTGTACATCGTTGCCGGCGTCATCTGCGCGCTCGCCGGCTGGGCGCTCATCGGGCGCATTGGCTCGGTGAGCCCGCAGGCCGGCTTCATGGCCAACCTGGACAGCATCACTGCCGTGGTCATCGGCGGCACCAGCCTCTTCGGCGGCCGCGGTGCGGTGTTCGGCACGCTGATCGGCGCGCTGGTGGTGGGCATCTTCCGCAACGGCCTCGCGCTCGCGGGCGTGGATGTGCTCTGGCAGGAGTTCACCGTGGGCCTGCTGATCATCGTCGCCGTCGCCGTGGACCAGTGGATTCGGAGGGCAACGACATGAACGAGGCAAGCTATCCGGTGCTCCGCGGGCGCGGGTTGACCAAGCGCTATGGCCACGTCACGGCCCTGGACGGCTCGGACTTCGACCTCTACCCGGGGGAAGTGCTGGCGGTGATCGGCGATAATGGCGCCGGCAAATCCACCCTGATCAAGACGCTTTCCGGAGCGGTGGTTCCGGACGAGGGAGAGCTCCTGCTCGACGGTCGACCGGTTCAGTTCAAGACCCCCATGGACGCGCGGGCGGCGGGTATCGAGACGGTTTACCAGGATCTCGCCGTGTCCCCGGCGCTGGATATCGCCGAGAACCTGTTTCTCGGCCGGGAACGGCGTGCTCCGGGGCTGATGGGCAAGCTATTCGGCAAGCTCGACCGCGCGGGTATGCGCCGGGAGGCGCGGGAGAAGCTCTCGGAGCTGGGGCTGATGACCATCCAGAACATCGGTCAGGCCGTGGAGACGCTCTCCGGCGGTCAGCGTCAGGGTGTGGCGGTCGCGCGTGCGGCGGCATTCGGCTCGCGCGTGGTCATAATGGACGAGCCCACGGCGGCGCTGGGCGTCAAGGAGTCGCGGCGGGTGCTCGATCTCATCAAGGATGTGAAGGAACGGGGCCTGCCCATCGTGCTCATCAGCCACAACATGCCCCATGTCTTCGAGGTGGCGGACCGCATTCACATTCACCGCCTCGGCCGGCGTATCGCCACGATTCGCCCGGATACCCACAGCATGAACGACGCTGTGGCAATCATGACCGGCGCGAAAGAGCCGGATGAAGCGCCCGATGCGATGGCGGTGTGAGCGATGAAGGCGGTCGCGGCGATGGCTTGCGGGGCGCCGGCGGCGCCCCGCTGGCGGTTCAGCGTCGCAGGATGCTCGCCAGGTCCACGGGCCGCTCTTCTTCGTTGAGGGCGAGGCGCTGCTCGAGGGCGTCGAGGTGCTGCCGGACGAGCTCGCTGGCAGCATCCCCCCGGCCGTCGGCGAGATGCTGGACCAGCGCGCTGTGATCATCGCCGAGATAGCAGGCGCTCATGCCCGGCGCCTTGTACAACGCGATGACGATGGACGTGCGCGTGACGAGTTCGCGGAGCATGCGGCCGAGCACTTCATTGGGGCCGTGGTCTGCCAGGTAGAGGTGGAAGGCCATGGAATGGTGCACGCGGTCCTCGTGCCGGCCCCCTTCGTGCGCGCTGTGCTCGTCGGCGATGATCGCTTCCAGCGCCTGGCGTGACTCGTCGGTGAGCTTGCCGGCTAGCTGACGTACCACCTCACCTTCGACCAGGCGGCGGGCCTCGAAGATGTGGCGCGTCTCTTCCACCGAGGGGCGGGCGACGATGGCCATCTGGTTGGGCCGGCGCACGATGATCTGATCCGCGGCGAGACGTGAGAGCGCCTTGCGCACCACCGAGCGGCTCACGCCGAAGAGCTCGCCCAGACTCACCTCCGGCAACCGGGTTCCCGGCGGCAGGCGTTGGGTAAGCACCGCTTCGTAAATGGCCTCGTAGATGACCTCGTCGGATGTGCGGCGTTTGCCGGCGCGGGCGACATCGCGTGTCAGCCCCATCTGCTGCAGTGGCTGGGCCTCGGACTGCTCCACGGTTGGACTCGCTCGTGCGTAAATGTCCTGAAACTATAACGCTCAATGTATACATCCGGCGAGTCCACTGACAACGTCGCCACCGCGGCGCCGTGTTCAGCCTTGCACCAGATCGGTGGCAATGGCGTTGTGGCGTCGCACCAGGGCCGGGAGATCCACCCCCAGCAGCCGGCCCTCGTGCACTTTCAGCCGTCCATTGATGATGTTCAGGTCCACCCGTGGCGGCATGCAGAACACGAGTGCGGCGACCGGGTCGTGCACGGCACCGCCGGCGAGCGGCAGGCTGTCGAGCCGGTAGCCGACGATGTCCGCGGCCATGCCGGGTGCGAGGTGGCCGATGTCGTTGCGGCCGAGGACCTCGGCGCCGCCCCGGGTGGCGATGCGCAGCGCCTCACGCGCGGTGAGCGCGTCCGGCCCGCCGGTCAGCCTGTGCATGAGCAAGGCCTGGCGGGCCTCGGCGAGCATGTGCGAGCAATCATTGGAGGCGGAACCGTCCACCCCGAGGCCGACCCGGGCGCCGGCGGTCTGCAGCGGTTTGATCGGCGCCGCCCCGGAGGCGAGTCGCATGTTGGAGCTCGGGCAGTGGGCGACGCCGCAGCGGTGCTGGCCGAGCCGGGCGATTTCCGCCTCCTGGGGGTGGACCATGTGCGCGAACCACACGTCGTCGCCCACCCACTCCACGTCCTCGGCATACTCCACCGGTGTGAGGCCGAAACGCTCCTGGCAGTAGTATTCCTCGTCCAGGGTCTCGGCGAGGTGCGTGTGCATGTGCACGCCGTAGTGCCGGGCGAGGCGGGTGGTCTCGCGCATGAGCGCCCGCGAGACCGAGAACGGCGAGCAGGGGGCGAGGACGACACGCGTCATGGCGTAATCGCCGGGGTCGTGGAACTGCTCGATGACCCGCTGGGAATCCTCGAGAATGAAACGCTCGTCCTCCACGGCGTGGTCCGGCGGCAGCCCGCCCTGGGACTCGCCCACGGACATGGCGCCGCGGGCGGCGTGAAAGCGGAAGCCCATCTCGGCGGCGGCGTGGATCTGGTCGTCCACGCGAGCGCCATTGGGCCACATGTAAGTGTGGTCCGCGGCGGTGGTGCAGCCGGAGAGCATGAGCTCGGCGATGGCCACGCGTGTGCTCACGTCGATGGCCTCGGCGTCCATGCGTGCCCAGATGGGGTAGTGGGCCACCAACCAGTTGAACAGGTTGACGTCCTGGCCCGCTGGCACGTTGCGGGTGAGCGTCTGGTAGAAGTGGTGGTGCGTGTTCACCAGTCCGGGAACGAGGACGTGGCCGCTGGCGTCGATCACCTCGTCGGCTGGAGCATCGACCTCGTCGGCTGGGCCTATCGCCTCGATGCAGCTGTCGACGATGCGGATGCTGGCGTCGTGGAGTACCCGGTCCCGGTCGTCGAACGTGGCGATGGCGGCGGCGTTTCGGACAAGCACGGTGTGCATGGTGCGTTCCTCTTGAGCGGGCGGTCGCGGCAGGGCCGCGGTGCGTTATTGTTCGTAGCCCTCGGCGCCCCCCCGGACGCCGTCGTCGGGATCGGTGGCGGTCTCCGCCGGCGTGTCCGCGCGGTTGAACAGCGCATTGAGCACGAGTGCCGATATCGTAGCCAGCACGATGCCGCTGTGCACGATGGGCGCGAGCCATTCCGGGAAGGCATGGAAGAAGTCCGGGCGCGCCACCGGGATCATGCCGAGACCGAGGCTCACTGCCACCAGCAGCTGGTTGTGGCGGTTGCCCATGTCCGCCTCGTGAAGAATGCTGATTCCGGCCGCGGTCACCATGCCGAACATGGCGAAGCCGGCGCCGCCGAGCACCGCGGGGGGAATGGACGCCACCACGAAAGCCGCCTTCGGCAGCAGGCTCAGGGTAATGAGAATCGCGCCGCCGAGCGCGGTGACGAAGCGGCTGCGCACGCCGGTCATGCCCACCAGGCCGATGTTCTGGGAGAACGAGGTGTGCAGGAACGTGTTGAAGAAGCCGGCGAAGAAGGTGGCGGCGGCATCCAACAGCAGGCCGCGCTTGAGCGCGCCGCCGTCGACGTCCCGTTCGGTGATGCGGCCCAGCGCCAGGAACATGCCGGTGGACTCCACGAAGGTGATCATCATCACCACGCACATGGAGATGACCGCGCCGGCCTGGAACGTGGGCCAGCCGTAGTGCAGCGGGTCGACGATCTGCACCAGCGGGCGCGCGTCCATGCCGGCGAGGTCCACCATGCCCAGTGGCCAGGCGATGACAAAGCCGGTGGCCATGCCCACGAGCACGGAAATGTTCACCCAGAAGCCGCGCATGAAGCGGTTGATGAGCAGGATGATCGCCAGCACCAGCATTGCCACGCCGATATAGCTCGGCGCGCCGAAGTTCTCGGCCTCGGCGCCGCCGCCGGCCCACATGACCGCCACCGGTAGCAGGGTGATGCCGATGGAGGTGATCGCCGTGCCCGTGACCAGGGGCGGGAAGAAGCGGATCAGCCGCGAGACGAACGGGGCGATGACCAGGCCGAAGGCCCCTGCGGCGATGGTGGCGCCGAAGATGCCGGTCAGTCCGATCGACGGGTTGCCGGCCATGGTGGTCATGCTCGCCACGGCGGCGAAGCTCGCGGCCATCATTACCGGCATGCGGATGCCGAGCGCCCCGAGCCCGAGGGATTGCACCACCGTGGCGATACCCGCCACCAGCAGATCGGCGTTGATGAGAAAGGCCACGTCCTCGCGTGGCAGGTCGGCGGCGGCGCCGACGATCAGCGGCACGGCGACGGCGCCACCGTACATGACGAGCACATGCTGCAGGCCCACCAGCAGCATCTGTAGAGGCGGCAGTTTCTGATCCACGGGGTGCACGCGGTCCTCGGCCGACTGCGTATCAGCCATGGCTCTCCTCCATGAAGGGCTTGTCGGAAAGAGGGGGTCGTGGTCGATGACGGGCACGGCGGGGGAGGCCCCGCCGTGCCCCGGCATGCCGCACGGCTACTTGGTGCCGGCGACGATCCAGGCTTCGAGGGTCTGGCGTTCCTCGTCGGTGATCTTGGTGATGTTGCCGAGCGGCATGTAGGTGCTTTGCACGGAAACCCGATCGATATCGGCCTTGTGCGAGCGAATCTGCTCGGCGGTTTCCAGCGAGATGCCCGCGGGCGGGCTGGCGTAACCCGAGAACGTGGGCTCGGCGGCGTGGCAGGTCGCGCAGCGTTGCTCGATGATCTGCGTCACGCGGTCGAAAGCCACCGGCTCCAGTGTCGCGGAGGCCTGGCCGGATTCACCCTCGGCGCCGGCCACCGCGGTGGCCTTGCCGTCCTGGAACAGGTTTGCGAGCTGCGGGCTGGTCGCCACCACCAGCGCGATGAAGCCCACGGCCGCGGCCGGCAGCATCCAGGCCCTGTTGCCCGGCAGATGGCGCACGTTGAAGTAGTGGCGCACCAGCACACTGACCACTGATAGCGCCGCCAGTATCACCCAGTTCCACTCCGCCGCGTAGGTGCTCGGGAAGTGGTTGCTGATCATGATGAACAGCACCGGCAGGGTGAGGTAGTTGTTGTGACGGCTGCGCAGCAGGCCGTTCTTGCCGTAGCGCGGATCGGGATCGCGGCCTTCGCGCATCGCGCCCACCAGCTCCTTCTGCGACGGGATGATCACGAAGAACACGTTGGCGACCATGATCGTGCCGATGGCCGCACCTACGTGGATGTAGGCCGCCCGTCCGCTGAAGACGCTGGCGAGCCCCCAGGCGAGGGCCACCAGCAGGACGGTGAGGATGCCGGCGAGCAGCACGGGCTTGTGCCCGAGCAGCTTGCAGAGGTTGTCGTAGACCAGCCACGCCACCACCAGGGTGCCGATGCCGATGGCGACCGCCTGCCACGGGGCGAGCTCTGCCACCGCCGGGTTGATCATCATGGTCCGGGCGTTGAGGTAGTAGACGATGCCGAGGAGCAGGAAGCCGGTGATCCAGGTGAAGTAAGCCTCCCATTTGAACCAGTGGAGGTTCTCGGGGAGCTTGGGCGGAGCCACGGCGTACTTCTCGACGAAATAGAATCCGCCGCCGTGGATTGCCCAGAGATTGCCGGCGATACCCTGCGGTTTGCCTTCGCGCTCGAGGTTGTTCTCGAGGAAGTTGAAATAGAACGAGGCGCCGATCCACGCGATACCCGTGATCATGTGGATCCAGCGCACGAGCAGGTTCGCCCATTCTTGCAGATGCGCTTCCATTGTCTACTACCGTCGTTACCTGGGTGGTGGATTCACCCCTGGGGTGGCGGCGGGTGCCCGGACCCGCCGCCTCGGATGGTTGCCGGCCTCAGAACGTCCAGCGCACCATCGCCTGGGGCAGGGATTCATCGGTATCCTCGAGACCGAACTTGTTCTGCCAGTACTGCCATTCGACCCCCACACCGATGTTGTCGGTGGCGTGCCAGACGAGCTGCGGCTGGGTAAGGAACTGTCTTTCGAGATCGCCTTCTTCGGTGATGTAGTCAGCGAAGCCCTCGAAGGTGAGCTCTGCGCCACCGAGGGTGAACGGCACGTTCCAGACCGCGGTGAGCTGAACCGAGCTGCCGTCGGCACCGTCGCTCTCGTCGTTGCGGTACATCGTATGGAACTTCAGGAACTTGAACCCGGGTACGTCGATATCGACGCTCACACCGGCCAGGTGCGTGGTCTTGCGCGTAGCCGAGTTGCGATCGAGATCGAGCTGACCGATGACGTAGACGTCCCGGATGGGCCCGGCCGACAAGCTCGTGCCGCTCAGTGCGCCGACGTTGCCCCGCAGACTCCACTCGGCGTGGGCACTGCCGGATGAGTGCTCGTCGTCGCTCCCCCGGTCCAGGTTCGTGAAGTCCACGAAGAAGAAGCTGTCCCCGTACTCCCAGCCCGTCGCGTTGGCGATGGTCAGAATGCCGTGCCTGTCGTTGTCGATGCCGAAGCCGGCCCCGGCGGTGTCCTCGTAGTCCCAGCCGTACAGCGCTTCCACCTTGGTGGTGCTGTAGAGCGCGGCAGCGGCCGGCTGCGCCGAGACAACAGCGGTCGCGGCGGCGGCAAGCACTAGCGTTCGGTTGAGGCTCATTGGTCTCTCTCCTCACGAAAAACGGTTGGCGTTGGAGTGTTTGTCCATCGAACGCATCCTGCGTCCGTCCCGGCTGGTCGCGGTGATGACCGCTTCCGGGGTTCTTGTGTCCTTACTCCGGCCCCTGGCAGGGGCCCGCCGACCCATGGCCGGATCACGGCCTCGTCGTTGTTGTGGCGGGGCGAAGGTTATGCCCCGGGGGCGGCGCGGCGGTTGACCGCGCCGCGTGCCCGTCAGCTACCGCGGTAAGTGGTGTAGCTGTAGGGCGAGATCAGCAGCGGCACGTGGTAGTGCTCGTCCGGGCTGGCGATGCCGAAGCGCAGCACGACTTCGTCGAGGAAACGCGGCTGCGACGCGGCCATGCCCATTCGCTCGAAATACGCGCCGGCCTGGAATACAAGCTCGTATACGCCGGCCTGAAAGCGTTCTCCCTCCAGCAGAGGGCTGTCGCAGCGGCCGTCGTCGTTGGTGACGGCGGAGGCGATCTCCTCGGGACGGCCGTCCACGACCCGGCGCACGGCGATGTGAATGCCCGCACCCGGCCGGCCATTCGCGGTGTCCAGGACGTGCGTGGTGAGTCGACCCATGGTGTCTCTCCTCGTGTTACACAGTGCGAACGTGCCGTTGTCTGGCAGCGGTGTGCTAAAGGTATAAATCACAATGTCGACATGTGCAACCCAAAATGTATACATTGTTGTTCAGAACATGCCGGTGACCGACCGGTGCCCGCTTGAAGGAGGGTGTCTATGAGCGCGGAAATCCTGGAGCCGAGACCGAGCACGCTGGACGAGGAGCAGTTCGTCGCCACCTACGGTGATGTCTACGAGCATTCCCCCTGGGTGGCGCGTGAGGCCTACCGCCGGGGGCTCGATGCGCGTGCGGACGAGGCCGGCGCGTTGGCCGAGGCGATGGGGCGGGTACTCGCGGAGGCTGATGCGGCGAGCCAGCTCGAGGTGATTCGCGCCCATCCTGACCTCGCCGGAAAGGCAGCGGTCAGCGGCGAGCTCACCGACGATTCCACCAAGGAGCAGGCGGGTGCGGGGCTGGACCAGTGCACGCCGGAAGAGTTCGAGCGCTTCCAGCGGCTCAACGAAGCGTACTGGCAGAAGTTCGACATGCCCTTCGTGATGGCCGTGAAGGGCTTCGACCGCCACCAGATTCTCGACGCCTTCGAGCGTCGGGTCGACAACGACCCGGCCGAGGAGCGACGTACCGCCATCGAGCAGATCAACCGCATCGCGCGCCTGCGCCTTGAGGGCCGGGCCGGCTGACGCGCGTCAACGGCTGCCTCTCCCTGGCCAGTTCGCTGGCCATATGTCCCGTGGCCGGGCCCTGGCGCCCGGTCCTTTTTATCCCCGCGACTGCCCGGTGCCGTTCGTGGCGCACCGGCGATGCATGATTGCGCCATGGGCCGTGGCGCTCGGCCGGAAACGCCGTATCAGGCGGAATGGTCCGTCGCCGCCGTGGTGGAACAGGGCGAGCTCGCAAGGGGGCGGGGTGGCGGCCAGGGCTTTCCCGAAAGTCATGTCGATGGCGTCACGGATGGAGGGGGCCTGCGCTGCCGGAGAGGCGTCGGTCAGGGTGTAGTGAAAGCGGAACGCCTCGAAGACGTACGGGTAGCCCCAGGTCTCGAGCAACGCGCGTTCCCGTGGCGTCAGTCCCGCGGCCTCGCGCCATTGTATCTCCGCCGCGGACAGCGGTGCCCGCAGATCGTCGAATGCCGCGACGCAGTCGCCGGCGAGGGTGTCGATGGCTGGTACCGGCTCTATCGGACGCAGGGCAAGGAATACGCCGAGCCAGTTGGCCGCGAGCACGGGCAGGGCCACTGGTGCGCGGTCGGCGGCGAACGCCGCCAGGCGCTCGGTGAGTGTCTCGGGGGATGTGCCGCTACGAAGGGTGAACGGCGGCTTGAGCGTGGCATGAAAGCCGTAGTGCGCCGGTGTCGTGGTCACAGCCCGCCACCGGTCTTCGTCGAGGCCGGCGGGCGGGCCGAATGTCTCGCCGGTTTCCGGGTCGCGTCCCAGCCACCGGCAGCCGGCCTGCCAAAGGGGGTGATCGGCGGGCGGCACCGCATGGATCGCCCACCGGGGATGCGGCGCTTCAGACATTGTCGGACTCCGTTTCCAGCTTCGTTGTCTGCGGGCGACGGGCGAGACCGTCCGGAATCCGGCTGCAGCGCCCGAACGGCCATCACCGCGACAGACCGTGGCCACGGTCATTGTGAATGCGCTGTATGACAATGTAACGATGGTCCGGGGCCGGGAGGGGCCGTGACGGACACCCCGACAATGTCGTCGCCGGCGGTGGGGATGGGCCGGGTGGTAGGCCGGGGGACATGGTGGTGAGGCCCGGGCCCGGGCCGGGGGTGCCGGGCGCTGTCGGCGCTCATTCTGCCACCGGCGAATCATCCGCCGGTGGCGTGGCGTTGTGGCGGCGGCCGTTACGTCGCCTCGCGGGCGTTCATCGCCTGGAGCGTGTTCGTTAGCAGGGTGGCGCGGGTCATCGGGCCGACGCCGCCGGGCACCGGTGTGATCCATGCGGCGCGCTCGGCGGCGCCGGCATGGTCTACGTCGCCGACGAGCTTGCCGTCGGCGTTACGGTTGATGCCCACGTCGATGACGATTGCCCCCGGCTTGATCCAGTCACCCGGGATGAAGCGCTCCCGTCCCACCGCGGCGACCACGATGTCGGCGCCCGCGACTTTCCCCGCCAGATCGCGGGTGCGGCTGTGACAGATGGTCACGGTGCAACGCGCGTTGAGCAGCTCCAGCGCCATGGGGCGCCCGACGATGTTCGACTGGCCGACGATCACCGCGTCGCGGCCGGTGAGGTCCTCGCCGGTGTGCTCCAGCAGGGTCATCACCCCGTGGGGCGTGCACGAGCGCAGGCCGGGCAGGCGCAGCGTGAGGCGGCCCACGTTGGTGGGGTGGAATCCGTCCACGTCCTTGGCCGGGTCGATGTGCTCGATGACCTTCTGGGCATCGATGTGCGCCGGCAGGGGGAGCTGCACGAGGATGCCGTCTATTCCCGGGTCGGCATTCAGGCGTGCCACCAGTGCCAGCAGCTCGGTCTCGCTGGTTGACGCCGGCAGGTCGTGGGCCTCGGAGCGAATGCCCACTTCCTCGCAGTCCTGGCGCTTCTTGCGCACGTACACCCGGGAGGCCGGGTCCTCGCCCACCAGCACTACGGCCAGGCCGGGGCGGCGGTGGCCGGCGTTCAGGCGGGCGGCGACGCTCTCGCCGATCCGGCGGCGAAGCCCGGCGGCGATGGCCTTGCCGTCGATGGTGCGCGCGCTCATGTGCTATACCTCCGGTGCGGTTGCGAGGTGGGCGGGGGCGGCTGTCGGCGAAGCCCGGAATTTTCGCACGCGCTCCCGGGCCTCTCAAGGCGGCCGGGCCGCTGCGGTAGCCGCCATGCTTGACGAGGTACCCGTGCCTGCGTAGTATTCCGCAGTCCGCAGCGACGGCGTGATCCTGCCCGGCAGGGCGGGCGCCCAAACGGGGTGTAGCGCAGCCTGGTAGCGCGCCTGCTTTGGGGGCAGGATGTCGGGGGTTCGAATCCCTCCACCCCGACCACATTCGTCGCCGCGGCGGTTGCCAGGCGCACCGCAGTTGCTGCCTGGGACTGTCGGCCAAGCGCCCGTAGCTCAAGCGGATAGAGCATCGGCCTTCTAAGCCGACGGTTGCAGGTTCGAATCCTGCCGGGCGCGCCAGCTCCCGGCTGGTAGCCGGGTTGGCAACGCACAATACAATGGTGGGCGTAGCTCAGTTGGTAGAGCTCCGGATTGTGGCTCCGGCGGTCGTGGGTTCAAATCCCATCGCTCACCCCAGACAAGCGGGCCGTTAGCTCAATTGGTAGAGCAGCTGACTCTTAATCAGTAGGTTCAAGGTTCGAGTCCTTGACGGCCCACCATAAAACCGGCCCACGGCGAAGCGTCGTGGGCCGTTTCTTTATGCAGTGGCGCCGCCGCGGCGCTTTAGTGCGACGCGTCGGTGTTTGTATAATTTGCGTTTGAACCAGGCGAAAGTGGCGGAATTGGTAGACGCGCTGGGTTTAGGTCCCAGTGGGGTGATCCCCCGTGCGAGTTCGAGTCTCGCCTTTCGCACCAGATAACGCTCTGATTGAGCGCGGCGGATGAACCGCGCAAGAGGTGTACTCGATGCAAGTATCCGTGGAAACGACCGAGGGTCTGGGGCGGCGCATGAAGGTGCAGGTGCCCTCCGAGCGGGTGGACAGCGAGGTGGAAAGCCGGCTGCGTGACCTGCGCGGGCGCGTGCGCCTCGACGGCTTCCGTCCCGGCAAGGTGCCGCTGAAGGTGGTGCAGAAGCGCTACGGCGCGCAGGTGCGCGGTGAGGTGCTCAATGAGGTGGTGCAGAGCACCTACACTGAGGCACTGGACCAGGAGGGCCTGCGTCCGGCCGGGGCACCGGAGATCGAACCCGTACAGACCGAGGCGGGCAAGGACCTCGAGTACCAGGCGGAGTTCGAGGTGCTGCCGGGCTTCGAGGTCGAGGGCATCGAGGAGATCAGCATCGAGCGCCCGGCCGTGGACATCACCGACGCCGATGTGGACAGCGTGCTCGAGCGCCTGCGCAAGCAGCAGGCGAGCTACAGCACCGTCGAGCGTGCCGCCGCCGAGGGTGATCGCGTCACCATCGACTTCCACGGCACCGTCGACGGTGAGGAGTTCGAGGGCAACGCCGGTGAGGACGTGCCCACCGAGATCGGCTCCGGGCAGATGCCCGCGGAGTTCGAGCAGGAGCTGGTCGGCGTCAGCGCCGGTGACGAGAAGACCATCGAGTACACCTTCCCGGAGCGTTTCCCGGACGAGAAGGTCGCCGGCAAGGCCGCCCGGTTCGAGGTGAAGGTCAAGCAGGTCGAAGAGCCGGAGCTGCCCGCGCTAGACGACGAGTTCGCCAAGGGTCTGGGGCTGGAGAACGGCCTCGACGAACTGCGCGAGCGGGTGCGCGAGAACCTCCAGCGTGAGCGCGATCAGGCCGTGCGTGCCCAGGTGAAGCAGCAGACGATGGACGGGCTGCTCGAGCGCAACGAGATCGAGCTGCCGCGTGTGCTGATCGACCGCGAGATCGATCAGCTCCGCGAGCAGGCCAAGCAGCGCATGCAGCAGTACGGCGCCGAGGGCGAGGAGCCGGATCTGCCCGCCTCCCAGTTCGAGGACGAGGCCCGTCGCCGCGTGACCCTCGGCTTGCTGGTCAATGAGATCGTGCGCGCCAATGAGATCGAGCTCGATCGTGAGCGCCTGCAGCAGCAGCTCCAGGAGATCGCCATGAGTTACGGGCAGCCGGAACAGGTCATCCAGGCGTATACTCAGAACCAGCAGCTCATGGAGAACCTGCAGGTCCAGGTGATGGAGGAGCAGGTGGTTGACTGGCTCGCCGAGCGCGCCCAAGTCACGGACAAGTCCATGAGCCTGGACGCGCTCATGGGGCGTGCCAGTGACGACGAGGCATCCGCCTCCTAGAAGGAGTGAGCATGAGCGAGCGTGAGCACCAGATCCGCAGCGAGATCCAGAACACCGGGCTCGTCCCCATGGTGGTGGAGCAGACCGCCCGGGGCGAGCGCGCCTACGACATTTACTCGCGCCTGCTCAAGGAGCGAGTGATCTTCCTGGTGGGGCCGGTCGAGGACTACCAGGCGAATCTGCTCATTGCCCAGCTGTTGTTCCTGGAGTCGGAGAATCCCGACAAGGATATCCATCTCTACATCAACAGCCCGGGTGGTGTGGTGTCGGCGGGTCTCGCCATCTATGACACCATGCAGTTCGTCAAGCCCGACGTGAGTACGGTCTGCATCGGCCAGGCCGCGAGCATGGGCTCGCTGTTGCTTACCGCCGGGGCCGAGGGCAAGCGATTTGCCCTGCCCAATGCCCGGGTGATGATTCATCAGCCGCTCGGCGGCTTCCAGGGGCAGGCCACGGACGTGGACATTCACGCCCGCGAGATCCTGGAGACGCGCGAGCGCCTCAACAGTATTCTCGCCCACCACACCGGGCAGTCGATGGAGACCATTCAGCACGACACCGAGCGGGATAACTTCATGTCGCCGGGTTCGGCGAAGGAGTACGGCCTCATCGACGCGGTGCTCCACGATCGCGCGAGCCTCGTCTCGCTGTCCGAGTAGGCGATACCGGCAGGGCGCCCGTCCGGGCGCCCTGCGGCCCTCTTGACCCCGCCGCCCTGCCGTCCCCATTTTCGACAAGTGATAGAGCGCATTCCCGTGCCGGTCAGCGGCCGTCGGGGTGTACTTGCGTGCGTCTGTAAAAGAAGGCAAGGTTTAATCGAGTCCTTCTCCCACGTTCGAGGGTAGCCAATGACTGACAGAGAGAACGGCAGGGGCGACGACAACGGCAAGCTGCTGTATTGCTCCTTCTGCGGCAAAAGCCAGCACGAGGTGCGCAAGCTGATCGCTGGCCCGTCCGTTTTCGTCTGCGACGAGTGCGTCGAGCTGTGCAACGACATCATCCGTGAGGAGATGGAGGAAAAGGCGGCCGGGGCCGGCAACAAACTCCCCAAGCCGCAGGAAATCAAAGAGGTTCTCGACGAGTACGTCATCGGGCAGGAACCTGCCAAGAAGGTTCTCGCCGTCGCGGTCTACAACCACTACAAGCGTATGGAAGCCGGGCACGGCAAGGCGGATGTGGAGCTCTCCAAGAGCAACATCCTGCTCATCGGCCCCACCGGTTCCGGCAAGACGCTGCTTGCCGAGACTCTGGCCCGGCTGCTGGATGTGCCGTTCACCATCGCCGACGCCACCACCCTCACGGAGGCGGGCTACGTTGGCGAGGACGTGGAGAACATCATCCAGAAGCTGTTGCAGAAGTGTGACTACGACGTCGAGAAGGCCCAGCAGGGCATCGTCTATATCGACGAGATCGACAAGATCTCGCGGAAGGCGGACAATCCATCGATCACCCGGGACGTCTCCGGCGAGGGCGTGCAGCAGGCGTTGCTGAAGCTCATCGAGGGCACCACCGCGTCGGTACCGCCCCAGGGCGGGCGCAAGCACCCGCAGCAGGAGTTCCTGCAGGTGAACACGGGCAATATCCTGTTCATCTGCGGCGGTGCGTTCGCCGGTCTCGAGAAAGTGATCCAGCAGCGAGCCGAGAAGGGCGGAATCGGTTTCTCCGCGGATATCAAGGCTTCCAGCGAGCGCAAGAGCATGGGGGACACGCTGCGCGACGTGGAGCCGGAGGACCTGGTGCGCTACGGCCTGATTCCGGAGTTCGTCGGCCGTATGCCCGTCGTGGCGACACTCGATGAGCTCGACGAGGATGCGTTGGTACGCATCCTTCGCGAGCCGAAGAATGCACTGGTCAAGCAGTTCCAGAAACTCTTCGATATGGAGGGCGTCGAGCTGGAGTTCCGCGATGAGGCATTGCGGGCGGTGGCGCGCAAGGCGATCGACCGTAAGACCGGCGCCCGCGGACTGCGGACCCTGATCGAGCATGTGCTGCTCGATACGATGTACGATCTCCCGAGTATGGAGAACGTGAGCAAGGTCGTTATCGACGATGCGGTGATCCGCGGCGAGACACGACCTTACATCATCTATGATGGGTCGGAGCAGCCCGCCGCCGCTTCGGATTGACACCTCCTTCGAGGCGCCCGCCTGCAAGGCCCGACCGCTGCTGACAGCGGTCGGGCCTTTGAGTCTGCGTTGAAACACCTCCCACTGGACTCCATATTGCGGTCAACAGACATTCGCGGGACGCGCTACCGGCGGTACCGCGTCATCGTCACGAGGATATTCTCTTATGACCACTGAACAGAGTTCCGAGCGCAACGCGCCGACCACGGGGCGTATGCCGGTGCTGCCACTGCGAGATGTGGTGGTATACCCCCATATGGTCATCCCGCTGTTCGTCGGCCGGGACAAGTCCATTCGCGCCCTCGAGTCGGCAATGGAGGGGGAGCGCCGGATTTTCCTGGTGGCGCAGAAGAGTGCCGAGGTGGATGAGCCCGCCGAGGAGGATCTCTACGGCATCGGCACTATCGCCAACATCCTGCAGATGCTCAAGCTCCCCGACGGCACCGTGAAGGTGCTGGTGGAGGGCAGTCAGCGGGCACGCGTGGGAACGCTGGAGACCGAGGGCGAGCATTTCACGGCGCAGGCCGAGGAAATCCCCGACGCCGGCAGCGACGACGAGCGCGAGCTGGGCGTGATGATGCGCTCGCTGATGTCGTTGTTCGAGCAGTACGTCAAGCTCAACAAGAAGGTGCCGCCGGAGATTCTCTCCTCGTTGCAGGGCATCGAGGAACCGGGGCGTCTCGCCGACACGGTCGCGGCTCACATGTCGCTGAGCATCGAGGAGAAGCAGAAGATCCTCGAGGTGGACGACGTGCGCGCCCGCCTCGAGCACCTCATGGCGCTGATCGAGGGCGAGCTCGACATCCTCCAGGTGGAGAAGCGCATCCGCGGCCGCGTCAAGCAGCAAATGGAGAAGTCCCAGCGCGAGTACTACCTGAATGAGCAGATGAAGGCCATTCAGAAGGAGCTGGGAGAGCTCGAGGACGTGCCCAACGAGATCGAGGATCTCGAGAGGAAGATCCAGGAATCGGGCATGTCCAAGGAGGCGCGGGAGAAGGTGGATCAGGAGCTCAACAAGCTCAAGCTGATGTCGCCGATGTCCGCGGAGGCCACGGTCGTTCGCAACTATCTCGAGTGGATGGTGAGCGTGCCGTGGAAGAAGAAGACCCGCGTGCGCCACGATCTCAAACGCGCGCAGCATATTCTCGATGCGGACCACTACGGCCTGGAGAAGGTCAAGGAGCGCATTCTCGAGTACCTCGCGGTGCAGCAGCGGGTGCGCAAGATCAAGGGACCGATCCTGTGCCTGGTGGGCCCGCCCGGCGTTGGCAAGACCTCGCTGGGGCAGTCCATCGCCCGTTCGATCAACCGCAAGTTCGTGCGCATGGCCCTCGGCGGCGTGCGTGACGAGGCCGAGATCCGTGGCCATCGGCGCACCTACATCGGCGCGCTGCCGGGCAAGATCATGCAGAAGCTCTCCAAGGTGGGCACGCGCAATCCGCTGTTCCTCCTCGACGAGGTGGACAAGATGGCGATGGATTTCCGCGGCGACCCCGCCTCGGCGCTGCTGGAGGTGCTCGATCCGGAGCAGAATTCCACCTTCAACGACCACTACCTGGAGGTGGATTTCGATCTCTCGGACGTGATGTTCGTGTGTACGGCCAACACCATGAACATCCCGGCGCCGCTGCTCGACCGCATGGAGGTCATCCGCCTCCCCGGCTACACCGAGGAGGAGAAGATCAACATCGCCGAGCGCTATCTCATCCCCAAGCAGATCAAGGCCAACGGTCTGCGCAAGGGTGAGCTCGAGATCAGCGCCAACGCGGTGCGTGACGCGGTGCGCTTCTACACCCGCGAGGCCGGTGTGCGGAATCTCGAGCGCGAGGTCGCCAAGATCTGCCGCAAGGTGGTCCGGGAAGTGCTCACCAACCCCCGCAAGAAGGGCGAGACCGTGCGTGTGACCACGCAGAATCTGGACAAGTACCTGGGGGTCCGCCGTTACCGGTACGGGATCGCCGAGGATACCGATCAGGTGGGGCGTGTCACCGGCCTCGCTTGGACCGAGGTGGGCGGCGAGCTATTGACCATCGAGTCCGCGGTGGTGCCAGGCAAGGGCCGGCTGTCCAACACCGGTCAGCTTGGCGAGGTGATGCGCGAGTCGATTCAGGCGGCCATGACGGTGGTTCGCAGCCGTTCGGATGTGCTTGGCGTGGATCCGGAGTTCCACCAGTCGCGGGACGTGCACGTGCACGTTCCGGAAGGCGCTATTCCCAAGGATGGCCCCAGTGCCGGTGTGGGCATGTGCACGGCACTGGTCTCGGCACTGACGAGCATCCCGGTGCGGGCCGACGTGGCGATGACCGGTGAGATCACGCTGCGCGGCGAGGTCCTGCCCATTGGCGGCTTGAAGGAGAAGCTCCTGGCCGCGTTGCGGGGCGGCATCAAGACCGTGCTCATTCCCGAGGAGAACAAGAAGGATCTTGCCGATATCAGCAAGGACATCAAGGGCAAGCTCGACATTCGCCCGGTTCGGTGGATCGACGAGGTATTGGACGTGGCGCTGACGCGTCGTCCGGAGCCGCTCGCCAAGGGCGAGGCAGCCACCGAGGAACGCCCGGCGAAGGGACGGAAAAAGCGTGAGGGTGTCCGCCCGCACTGACGCGGTGCAATAATCGAAACCCCGACCCGGAAAGTCGGGGTTTTTTGTTGACAGCGCAAAGCCCGGATTGCTATAAAATGCGCCGTCCGGCAGACGCGAGGCGCGTCCATCCGGACAAGCAGGGTTCTATTGAGACGCTGCAGTCGCGCATCGGTTTACGGACCGGGTGTTGCGGACACAAAAGGAAGCCCCGCAAGGCCGGCGGCCGCAATCAAATCTTGTATGCGGCCGATGCGAACGCTAGGATGCTAAAGGCGTGAGGCGCGATCCTTTGAGGATGCAGCCGGCATCGAACGAGGTCGCGGGGAACTCGGTGGTCCATAAAAAAACACCAAGGGGAATCGATCTGATGAACAAGTCCGAGCTGATTGAAGCCGTTGCGCAGTCTGCTGATATCTCCAAGGCTGCTGCCAGTCGTGCGGTCGACGCGTTCGTCGACTCGGTCACGGATGCGCTCAAGGAAGGCGATCAGGTGACGCTGGTCGGCTTCGGCACCTTCACGGTGCGTGAGCGTTCCGCGCGTTCGGGTCGCAATCCGCGTACGGGTGAGACGATCAATATCCCGGCGTCGAAAGTTCCGGGATTCAAGGCTGGCAAAGCGCTTAAAGATGCTGTAAACTAAGCGGTCTCAATTGGGGTGGTTAGCTCAGCTGGGAGAGCGTCGCCCTTACAAGGCGAATGTCGGGGGTTCGAACCCCTCACCACCCACCAAAAAACGGAGCGGTAGTTCAGCTGGTTAGAATGCCGGCCTGTCACGCCGGAGGTCGCGGGTTCGAGTCCCGTCCGCTCCGCCACATAATTCCCAGCAGCAAGAAGGCGCCTCAGGGCGCCTTTTTGTTTTTCGGGCCCGTCAGTCACAGACGGACGGGGATATGCCAACAGGGCCTTAATCTCACAATCTGTATGGCGGGTGACGATGCTTCAGGCGATTCGTGATGTGACCAGAGGGTGGGTGGCATACGTCATCGTGGCGGTGCTGATCGTCCCCTTCGCGTTATTCGGCGTATATAACTACTTCACCGGCGGTAGCAACCCACCGATCGCCAAGGTCGAGGGCAGGGAGATCACCCGCCAGCAGCTGGACCAGGCGGTACAGCAGCAGCGTCAGCGCCTGCGGCGCATGCTCGGTGAGCAATACGATCCGGCCATGTTCGAAGGCGAGGCACTGCGGCGCCAGGCGCTCGAAGAGCTGATCAATTCCACCGTCGTGGATGCCTTCGCCGAGCGTGAAGGTCTGCGTCTCACCGACGAAGGACTGCGCGAGTACATCAGCCAGCAGGCCGCTTTCCAGGTGGAGGGCGAGTTCTCGGCGGAGCGTTATCAGACGGTGCTTCGTCAGAGCGGTCTCACGCCGGATCGATACGAGGCGCAGCTGCGCCGCCAGTACGCCGCCTCGCAACTGCCTCAGGCCGTCTCCACGTCCGCCGTCGTCACCGACGAGGAGCTCGCACGATTCGTGGCCTTGCAGCGTCAACAGCGCGACGTCGCCATTCTGCGCGTGCCGCGCCAGGCGTTCGGCGAGGCGTTCACGGCCGACGAGGAAACGCTGCGGGATTACTACCAATCCCACAAGGATCGCTGGCGTCGCCCGGAGCAGGTGAAGCTCGCGTTCATCGAGCTATCCCGCGAGCAGCTGCTCGCGCAGGCGGACGTGGACGCCGAGGCGGTTCGTGAACGCTACGAATCCCTCAAGGATACGCGCTTCACACAAGGCGGTGAGCGCCGCGTGCGGCATATTCTCCTCGAGGCGCCGTCGGATGCCGATGAAGCGACCGTAGCGGCGGCGCGCGACAAGCTGGCCGAGGTGCGCAGCCGGATCGTCAGTGACGAGCTCGACTTCGCCGCGGCCGCGGAGGAGTTTTCCCAGGACCCTGCCACTGCTGACGAGGGTGGCAGCATGGGCTGGGTGGCGCGTGGCGATTTGCCCGAGGCGCTCGAAGGACCTGCCTTCGACCTGGAGGCCGGTGAAATCAGCGAGCCGGTGCGCAGCGATTTTGGCTGGCACCTGGTGATGGTGGCTGACGTTCGAGACCAGGCCGTGGAGCCTTTCGAGGATGTTCGCGACGAGCTGCGTCAGGAGCTCGCGGGCGAGGAGGTCGAGAATCGCTTCTACGAGCTAAGCAATGAGCTTGCCAATCTCGCCTACGAAAATCCCGACAGCCTTCAGCCGGCCGCGGACGCGCTCGACCAGGTGATCAGCCGCACTGACTGGATCTCCCGTGATGGCGCCGACAGCGGTGTGGCATCCGAGCAGGCCGTCCTCGAGGCGGCATTCAGCGAGGAGGTGCTGGGCGAGCGGCGCAATAGCGAGGCCATCGACCTGGGTGACGACCGTGTCGTCGTGGTGCGTGTCGCCGACCATCGCCCGGCGACGATTCGCGAGTTCGAGGCGGTCCGCGAGGAAGTGCGCGCCGATTGGCTCGCGGAGCGGACTGCCGAGAAGGCCCGGGAGCGTGGTAGCGAATTGCAGGAGGCGCTGGCCGAGGGCGGTGAGCCTCAACAGCTCGCCGGTGATGGCCCGGTAGCCTTCCAGGCTTACGGCTGGATCGGACGCGATGGTGGCGATGTGCCGGGGCCGATCCGGGAGAAGGCGTTCCGGATGCCTCGTCCCGACGAGGACGCGGCCCGTCAGGTCGCTGGACTGGCGCTCCCCGACGGTAGCTACGCGGTGGTGATTCTGCGTGGCGTGCGCGACGGCAAGCTCAGCGACGTGGCCGATGAGGAGCGCCAGCAGCTGCGTTCGCGTCTGCGCCAGCTCGATGCCGCCGGTTCCCGACAGGCGCTGGTTCAGTCGTTGCGCGCCGATGCCGACGTGACCATTTACGAGGATCGGTTGTAGAACGGGATAAGCACGGCTGCCTCAACGGGGCAGCACGCACGAAAACGGCCGCCACGGAAGAGACCGGGCGGCCGTTTTTTCGTTCGTGCGATCCGTTACTAACCTTTTCGAAGGTATTGCCAGGTCTCAGCGCCACTGCGCGGTACCTCGGCAAGGCGCGCGAGCGCTGGCGTGGCGAGGCTCACGTCGAGTGAGCGCAACGCCGCAGCCGGGCCGCACGAGCACACTGCCTTCGGGCGAGCCTGTCGGGCGCTCCCACGGCGTTGCTCGTCGCTCATGGTGACCTTGCCACACCACGCGCCTCACGCCTTGCGAGAGCGCCCGACAGCCTTGCTGACACGTGGCGTTACCTTTTGATCGGATTAGTAATCAAGCGTCTATTCGAACTCGGCGCCCGAGAGGGCGACACTGTGAAAGCCGCCGTCGACGTGGACGATTTCGCCGGTGATGCCCGAGGCGAAATCGGAGCACAGGAACACGCCTGCCTTGCCCACGTCCTCAGGAGTCACGTTGCGCCGTAGCGGTGCCGCCTGGGCGTTGTAGTCGAGCATTTTGCGGAAATCGCCGATGCCCGAGGCGGCGAGGGTGCGGATGGGGCCGGCGGAGATGGCGTTCACCCGCGTTCCCTCGGGGCCGAGATCATAGGCCATGTAGCGCACGCTCGCCTCGAGCGCCGCCTTCGCCGGGCCCATGACGTTGTAGTTGGGCAGTGCGCGCTCGCCGCCGAGGTACGTGAGCGTGAGCAGGCTCCCGTTGCGTCCGCGCATCAGCGGCCTTGCAGCCTTGGCGAGGGCGACGAAGCTGTACGCCGAGATGTCCTGAGCGGTGGCGAAGCCCGCCCGCGTGGTGTTGTCCACGAACGAACCGGCGAGCTCTTCGCGCGGGGCGAAGCCGACGGCGTGCACGAGGATGTCGAGGCCGTCCCACTGGCGCTCGAGCTCGGCGAATACCGCCTCGACGTCCTCGTCACGGGTGACGTCCAGCGGCAACACCACCTTGCTGCCGCAGACTTCCGCGCATTGCTCCACGCGGGTCTTGAGCTTCTCGTTCTGGTAGGTGAGCGCGATTTCGGCGCCTTGCTGCGCCATGGCCTCGGCGATGCCCCAGGCGATCGAGCGGTTGCTCGCCACGCCCACGATCAGCGCCCGCTTGTTGTCGAGAACTCCCATCGGACAGATCCCCGGTCTCTGGTTGGCTTGAATGATCGGCGCGGCGCCCGCCGGCCGGTCGGTTACGGTAATGAGAAATGGGCCCGGAGGCAAAGTCACCGTTGCGCGCGGCATTCCCGCTGCGGTGGCCAGTTGCCGCCGGAGGCAGTGGTTCACGCTCGCACGATACGCTCCTTTCCAGAACACTAGCCAAATGAACGGGCGGCTGCCGACGCGCGTTTGTCCGGCTGCGCGTTGCCGGTGGTACCATGCCAGCAAATGTCATGGGAGGGGAGCCCGTGCCGATGAAGGCCATCGTTACCGCCGGCGCTGCCGCGCTATTGTGGGGTGTTACGCAGAGTGCGATCGCCGCGCACGCCATTGCCATGTACGGAGAGCCGAAGTACCCGGAGGGTTTCGAGCACTTCGACTACGCCAATCCGGATGCGCCGAAAGGCGGCACGCTACGGCTGGCGAACACGGTGGCTTCGACGTTCGACAGTCTGAATCCGTACATATTGAAGGGCTCGCCGGCGAGCGGACTGGCGCAGGTCTACGATACCCTCACCGTGAGCTCCGACGACGAGCCGTTCACCCACTACGGTCTGGTGGCCGAGGACATCGAGGTTGCCCCCGATCGCAGCTGGGTGCGCTATCGCTTGCGCCCGCAAGCGCGCTTCCACGACGGGCACCCGATTACCGCCGAAGATGTGCTTTTCAGCTTCCGCACCCTCAAGGAAGAAGGCCTCCCCCGGTTCCGCTTCTACTACCGCAACGTCACCCGGGCGGAAGCCGACGGCGAGCACACGGTGACGTTCCATTTCGAAAGCGGCGAGAATCGTGAGCTCCCGTTGATCATGGGCCAGCTTCCGGTGCTGCCGAAACACTACTGGGCCGGCCGTACGTTCAACCAGACCACGCTGGAGCCACCGCTCGGTAGCGGTCCCTACCGGGTCGCGGACGTGGACCCCGGTAGCAGCATCACCTACGAGCGCGTCGAGGATTACTGGGCCAAGGAGCTTGCGGTCAACCGCGGCCGCTACAACTTCGACCGCATTGTCTACGACTACTATCGGGATGCCACCGTCGCCGTGGAGGCGCTCAAGGGGGGTGCTTACGACCTGCGTCAGGAGAATGTGGCCAAGAACTGGGCCAGTGCCTATGACACTCCCGCGCTGCGCCGTGGCGATCTGGTCAAGCAGGAGATCGAGCACAGCATGCCTTACGGGGTACAGGGATGGTTCTTCAACACCCGGCGGGAGAAGTTCCAGGACCCGCGGGTCCGCGAGGCGCTGGCGTATGCGTTCGACTTCCAGTGGACCAATCGTCAGCTCTTCTATGGCGCTTACGAGCGCGTGGACAGCTACTTCGCCAATTCCGAGCTCGCCGCCCAGGGGTTACCGTCGCCGGCGGAGCTGGAGGTGCTGGAGCCGTTGCGCGAGCAACTTCCCGAGCGAGTGTTCACCCAGGACTACGAACCGCCGAGCACGGCAGGCGATGGCGGCCTGCGCGCGAATCTGCGCCGCGCCGTGGAGCTGCTGGGCGAGGCCGGCTGGGCGATCCGTGACGGCCGCATGGTCAACACGGAGACCGGTCAGCCGCTGGCTTTCGAGATCCTCACGGACAGCGCCACCTGGGTTCGCGTTTCCCAGCCGTTCGCGAAGAACCTCGAACGCATCGGCGTGCAGGTGGATGTGCGCCGGGTCGATCCGACTCAGTATCAGAACCGGGTCCAGCAATTCGACTTCGACGTCATCGCCGAACGCGTTCCCCAGACATTGTCGCCCGGTAATGAGCAGCGCGAGTACTGGGGCTGCGAGGCTGCCGACACTCCGGGCAGCGACAACTACGCGGGCATTTGCAGCGAGGCGACCGATACGCTGATCGACAAGGTGATTCACGCCCCCGACCGGGAGACGCTGGTGGCGCGCACGCGCGCGTTGGATCGGGCGCTGCTGTGGGGGTTCTACGTGATACCGCACTGGTACTCCGGGACATTCCGGCTCGTCCACTGGGACAAGTTCGGCCAACCCGAGCGGACGCCGCCTTACGGGCTCGGGCTGGATACCTGGTGGATCGTGCCGGAGAAGGCCGAAGCACTATCCGAGCAGCTACAAGGCTAGTGTTCTGGAACACTAACGGGGAGGCGTCGAAATGACTGAAGAGCTCACCCGCGGCGCGGAGCGTATCGAGCGGCGCGTCCGCGAGCGTGCCGAGGACAGCCGCGTCGCCGTTTTGTCGTTGAAGTGGAACGGTGACGAGGGGCTGCGGCGCGACAGCGAGCTGCAGACGCTTTTCATCGAGGGCATGGAGAAGACCGCCCGTGTCGCGCTGACCAGTGACCAGGTGTGTATGGCGTCCGAGGGTGGCGTCACGCCGGACGTGGATGCGCTGTTCGAAGAAGCGCTGAACAGTATCCACGTACCGGCGAGCCCGCAACCGCCGGAAGGAGGCGCCGGCTGACGGCACGCTGGCTATGCCCGCTTACATCGCGCGACGCCTGCTGCTGATGATCCCGACGCTGTTCGGGATCCTGCTGCTCAATTTCGTGATCGTGCAGTTCGCGCCCGGCGGCCCCGTGCAGCAGGTCATTGCGCAGGTGCGTGGCACCAGCGAGCTGGCGACGAGCCAGTTCGCCGGCAGTGCCGGGGATACCCGGGGTGGCGGGGCGGAACGCAGCGAGTATCGCGGCGCCCAGGGGCTGCCGCCGGAGTTCATCGAGGAGCTCGAGCGCCAGTTCGGTTTTCACCGGCCGGCGCACGAGCGCTTTTTCAAGATGGTAGTGGATTACGCGCAGCTCGATTTCGGTGAAAGCTTCTACCGGGACCGGCGCGTGCTGGATCTCATCGCCGACAAGCTGCCGGTCTCCATTTCCCTCGGATTGTGGACGACGCTGTTCACTTATCTCATCTCGATACCCCTGGGGATCCGCAAGGCGGTGCACGACGGCAGCCGATTCGACGTGTGGACCTCGGCGGTGGTGATCGTGGGCTATGCGGTGCCCGCGTTTCTCTTCGCCATTCTGCTCATCGTGCTCTTCGCCGGCGGGACGTATCTCGACTGGTTTCCGCTGCGCGGGCTCACCTCCGATAACTGGGAGCAGCTCGATTGGCCCGCGCGGATCCTCGACTATTTCTGGCACATCACACTGCCGGTGCTCGCCATGGTGATCGGTGGATTCGCGAGCCTCACCATGCTGACCAAGAACGCCTTTCTCGAGGAGATCCACAAGCAATACGTGCTCACCGCCCGGGCGAAGGGCGTGAGCGAACGCCGCGTGCTCTACGGCCACGTTTTCCGCAACGCCATGCTCGTGGTGATCGCCGGTTTCCCGGCGGCATTCGTGAGCATCCTGTTCACCGGGGCGATGCTCATCGAGGTGATTTTCTCCCTGGACGGCCTCGGCCTGCTTGGCTTCGAGTCGGTGGTCAACCGCGACTACCCGGTGGTGTTCGGCACGCTGTTCATATTCACGCTGCTCGGGCTGGTGCTCAATCTCATCGGTGACCTCACCTACGTGGCCGTAGATCCGCGGATCGACTTCGAAACGCGTGAAGGGTGAGGACCGCAGGAATGAAACACATAGACATATGAAGACCAACGTTCACAACGACCACAGCAATGAACGACTGTATTGCCAGAGTTCGTACGGCGGGCTTCATCCCTGTGACTCATCCGCCTTTGTGGGCCTTCGTGTCGGCGTGTTCGTGCTCCCGTCACGTCCATGCGTAAGCCGCGTTTGAACCCCATCAATCAGCGTCGCTGGACGCAGTTCCGGCGCAATCGCCGGGGCTGGTGGTCGCTGTGGATCTTCCTCGCGTTGTTCGTGTTGAGCCTTGGGGCGGAGCTCGTTGCCAACGACCGGCCGTTGTTCGTCTGGTACGACGGTGCGGCGTATTTCCCGGTGTTCGTGGATTATCCGGAGACCGAGTTCGGTGGTTTTCTGCCCACCCCGGCGGACTACCGGGACGACGCGGTGCGATCGCTCATCGAGGAAGGTGGCTGGATACTCTGGCCGCCGGTGCCATACGACCATCAGACGATCAACTACGATCTCGAAGTGCCGGCACCGGCGCCGCCCAGCGCGCAGAACTGGCTGGGTACCGATGATCAGGGGCGCGACGTGTTGGCGCGGCTGATTTATGGTTTCCGCATTTCGGTGCTCTTCGGGCTCATGCTCACAGTGTCGAGCTCGCTGATCGGCGTTGTCACCGGCGCCGTTCAGGGCTACTTCGGCGGCCTGACCGACCTCTTCGGTCAGCGTTTCATCGAGATCTGGTCCGGATTGCCGGTGCTCTACGTGATCATCATCCTCTCGAGCTTCGTAGAGCCGGGGTTCTGGTGGCTGCTGCTCATTCTGCTGCTGTTCAGCTGGACGCAGCTCGTCGGCGTGGTGCGCGCGGAATTCCTGCGGGTGCGCAACTTCGATTATGTCAAGGCGGCTCGCGCCCTGGGGGTCTCCGATGCCGTGATCATCTGGCGTCATGCCCTGCCCAACGCCATGGTCGCCACCATCACGTTCCTGCCCTTCGTGATGAGCGGGGCAATCACCGCGCTCACGTCGCTGGATTTCCTCGGCTTCGGCATGCCGCCGGGGGCGCCGTCTCTCGGGGAGCTCCTCGCTCAGGGCAAGGCCAATCTGCACGCGCCCTGGCTGGGAATCACGGCATTCGTCGCCCTGGCGGTGATGCTGTCGTTGCTGGTGTTCATCGGTGAGGCGGCACGCGATGCCTTTGATCCGCGCAAGACGTTGCAGGGGGGGATGCATGGCTGAAGCGCCGCTGCTCAGCATCGAGGGCCTGCGGGTCGCGTTTGGCGCCCAACCGGTGGTGCACGGTGTGGACCTCAGCGTGGCAGCCGGCGAGACCCTGGCGATCGTGGGGGAGAGCGGCTCCGGCAAGTCGATCACGGCGTTGTCGGTGCTTCAGCTTCTGCCTTATCCGTACGCCCATCACCCGGCCGGGCGCGTTCGTTTTCGCGGCGAGGACCTGATGGCCGCTCCGGCGGAACGGCTCGCCCGGCTGCGTGGCGGCGACGTGGGCATGATCTTTCAGGAGCCCATGACCTCTCTGAATCCGCTGCACACGGTGGAGAAGCAGATCGCGGAGACATTGCGTCTGCACCAGGGGCTGCAGGGCCGGGCGCTGCGCGAGCGGGTTCTCGAGCTGCTGGCGCTGGTGCGACTGCCGGAACCCGGGCGCATGCGCCGGGCCCATCCGCACGAGCTCTCGGGTGGTCAGCGCCAGCGCGTGATGATTGCCATGGCGCTTGCCAATGATCCCGCGCTGCTGATCGCCGACGAGCCCACGACCGCACTGGATGTCACCATCCAGGCGGAGATTCTCGACTTGCTCGCCGACCTCAAGGCCCGTCTGGGCATGGCCATGCTGTTCATCAGCCATGACCTCAACGTGGTCCGCCGGGTGGCCGACCGCGTGGCCGTGATGCATGACGGCAGAGTAGTGGAGCAGGACGAGGCGCACCGCGTGTTCACGGCCCCCGAGGACACCTATACCCGACGCCTGCTCGCTGCGGAACCCAGCGGTGGCCCACACCCGCTGCGGGGCGATGCACCGCCGGTGGTCGAGGCAGAGGACGTGCGTGTGTGGTTTCCCATCCGCGGCGGCCTGTTGCGGCGGCCCGTGGACTACGTGCGCGCTGTCGACGGGGTCTCGCTCGCCGTGCGTCCGGGGGAGACGCTGGGAATCGTCGGCGAGAGCGGTTCGGGCAAGTCGACGCTCGCTTTCGCGCTGCTGCGGTTGCAGCCGGCACGGGGGCGTATCGTGTTTCTCGGCGATGAGATATCGCGTCTCCGCGCGCGCCGGCTCCGGCCGCTTCGCCGGCGGATGCAGGTGGTCTTTCAGGACCCTTATGGCAGTCTGAGCCCGCGCATGTCGGTGGCGCAGATCGTCGGCGAGGGACTCGGTGTGCACCGTCTGGCGCGAACGAGCGCCGAGCGCGACCGAATGGTCGCGGCTGCTCTGAAGGAGGTGGATCTCGCGCCGGCGCTTGCCGAGCGTTTCCCCCACGAGCTCTCCGGGGGGCAGCGTCAACGCGTCGCGGTGGCACGGGCCATGGTGCTAAAGCCCGACCTGCTGGTGCTCGACGAGCCCACTTCGGCACTGGACCGCACCGTGCAGACCCAGCTCGTCCGGCTGCTGCGCGATCTCCAGACCCGTCATCAGCTGGCATATCTGTTCATCAGCCACGACCTGGCGGTGGTGCGTGCCATGAGCCACCGCATCGTAGTGATGAAGGACGGCCGTGTGGTGGAGGCCGACGACACGGAGGCGCTTTTCGAGCGCCCCGCGCAAGCGTACACACGACGGCTGATCGAGGCGGCTTTTGGGGAGTAGCAAGTAGCAAGTAGCAAGTAGCAAGTAGCAAGTAGCAAGTAGCAAGTAGCAAGTAGCAAGTAGCAAGAATAGAGTGCCCCGTTGGTGGCAACGGTTGGCGGTCGCCGTTTCCGGCTTTCAACTTGCCGCTTTCGACGCTTTCAGCTAGTTGTTGCGACTTCTGGTATCCTCCCGGGCGTCCAACCGACCTCGTGAACGGTAACTCCCAATGGATCCGGTCATCGCGCTGGTGGGCCGCCCCAACGTGGGGAAGTCCACGCTGTTCAATTTCCTCACGCGCACTCGGGACGCCCTGGTCGCCGACTATCCGGGGCTCACCCGCGATCGCCAGTACGGCCTCGGCAAGGTCGGGCCGCGGCCGTATATCGCCGTGGACACCGGCGGCATGGGCGAGGACGACGACGGCGTCCATCTGGGCATGCGCAGCCAGGCCCAGCAGGCCGTGGAGGAGGCGGACGTGGTGCTCTTCCTGGTCGACGGGCGCAGCGGTGTAACCAGCGCCGACGAGGAGCTCGCCACGGCATTGCGGCGTAGCGGCAAGCCTGTGGTGCTGGTGGTCAACAAGACCGACGGTGTGGATGCGCAGGTCGCCCTGACGGAATTCCACGCTCTGGGGCTGGGGGAGCCCCGGGCCATCGCCGCCGCTCATGGCCGCGGTGTCGCCGCGCTCATGGACGACGTCCTGGACGCCGTTCCCGAGCGCGCCGGTGCCGCCGGCGTGCCGTTGCCGCAAGAGGCGGAAGGGGCGATTCGCGTGGCGGTGGTCGGGCGCCCGAACGTGGGCAAGTCCACGCTGGTCAACCGCATGCTCGGCGAGGAGCGGGTGCTCGTCTATGACGAGCCGGGGACCACCCGCGATAGCATTTTCGTGCCCTTCGAGCGCGACGGGACGCCTTATACACTCATCGATACCGCGGGCGTGCGGCGTCGTGCCCGGGTGCGGGAGGCGGTGGAGAAGTTCAGCGCGATCAAGACGCTGCAGGCCGTGGAAGCGGCGAACGTCGTGATCATGGTCATCGATGCCCGGGAGACCGTCTCCGAGCAGGACGCTCACCTGATCGGGCACGTGATCGACGCCGGGCGCGCCCTGGTGCTTGCAGTCAACAAGTGGGACGGCCTCGACGGCGACCAGAAGACGTCAGTGCGGCGCTCGCTGGATGTGAAGCTCGGCTTCCTGGATTTCGCCCGTGTCCATTTCATCTCGGCGTTGCACGGGACAGGTGTCGGCCTGCTCTACGAGGCGATCCAGCGCGCTTATGACGCTGCGATGGCCAATATCGACACCCACCGGCTCAACCAGATTCTCACCGACGCCACCGCCACGCATCAGCCGCCTCTCGTCCAGGGGCGCCGGGTGAAGCTGCGCTATGCCCACCAGGGCGGACGCAATCCGCCGGTGATCGTCATCCACGGCAATCAGACCGGTCGTCTGCCTCATGCCTACCGCCGCTACCTGATGAACGTCTTCCGCCGGGAACTCGATCTGTGGGGCACCCCCCTGCGGATGGAGTTCCGCACGGGCGACAACCCCTATGCGGACAAACCCAATACCCTCAATGCGCGTCAGCAAGCCAGGCGGCGACGCCTGATGCGCCACGTGAAGAAGCAGAAGGCGAAGCGCAAGAAGCGCTGATGGCCTCCGTCCCGCGGTCTCGCGATCGGGGGGGCGGCTCAGGGCGCGATGAGCACCACGGATACGTTGTCCCGGCCACCGTGGCTCAGCGCGGCGGCGACCAGGCGTTCGGCGGTGGCTTCGTCGGCGGTGCCTCGCTCGGTGAGCAGGGCGTGTATCTCCGCATCGCTGAGCTCGCCGGTAAGTCCGTCCGTGCACATCAACAGCAAATCCCGGGGGCGGCAGTCGCCTTCCACCACGTCCGGCACCGGTGGCCGTGTCGAGCCAAGGGCCTGGAGAAGTTGGTGCCGTGCCGGCGAGCGCCTCGCCTGATCGGCAGTGAGCCAGCCCTGGAGGCGGGCATACTCCGCTTCGTTCTGGTCGTGGGTGAGTCGTTCCAGGTGGCCGGCGCGAAGGCGGTAGATGCGTGAATCGCCCACGTGGGCGATGACGAGCCGGGTGTCCGCGATGGCGGCGATCAGCAACGTCGTGCCGAGCCCTGCCGTTTCCGGCACGCGCCGACCGTGGTCGCGAATCGCGTCATCGGCGGCGGCGACGAGCCCGGTCGCGTCGGCATCGCCCCGCGCCAGCCACGTGTGGCCTTCGTCGGTTTCGTGGCGGGCCACGGCCAGGCATGTGTCCACGGCGATGCGGCTCGCCACGTCACCTGCGGGGTGGCCGCCCATGCCATCGGCAATCACGGCCACGCCCAGCTTTTGGTCCCAGTCAATGGTGTCCTCGTTGCGTGCCCGCACGTGACCAACATGGGTTCTACCGGCGATTTCCATGGTGGCCCCCGTTGCTCGGCTGCGCGATGGAACCCCTTGAACGTAGCACATCCATCCCGTCTACACGGCCGGGGAGACGCCTCGCGCGACGCACTGCGCGAGCGCGCCAGCCACCGCATCGACGGCGTCGATGTGGATGTTGCCGATGCTCACGCGCACGGCGTCGGGGCTCTTCAGCCTGAACGGTTGGCCCGCCTGGATGGAGTAGCCGCGTGCGGCCATGCCCTGAACCACGCTGCCCTCGTCGGCGACGGGAATCCAGAGGTTGATGCCGGAGCCGTCGGCTACGCTGATACCGCGTGCTCGCAACGCCTCCACGAGTCGCTGGCGGCGCTCGCGGTAGGCCTGGCGTGCGCGGGCCACGCAGTCCTCCGTGGCGCCGTCGCGCAGCAGCGCGAGCACGAGCTGCTGAATGACGCGACTGACCCAGCGCGGGCCCAGGCGGAACTGCCGGTGCATCCGTGTGACCGTTCGGGCGTCGCCGGTAACCGCAGCCACGCGAAGGTCCGGCCCGAGCGGTTTCGACAGCGACCGAACCAGCAGCCACGGGGCGTCGCTATCCGCGATGGCGGGCGGCGGCGCCGAGGACAGCACTCCCCAATGGTCGTCGAGTACCAGGAGGATGTCCCGGCGCTCGCTCAGCAACTCCTGGATCCGCGCCAGGTGGGCGTTGTCCAGGTTCGCCCCGGTCGGGTTCTGGGCGCGGGGGGTGAGGACGACTGCGGCGGTGTGCCGGTTGAGATGCCCGGCGAGCGCCGCCGGGTCGACACCGTCCGGATACACGGGGGTGGGTACCGGACGCAGGCCGAGCGACCGCAGCAGGGAAATGAGCGGCGGCCATGCCGGATCCTCCACGATCACTTCCGCGCCGGATCGCGTGTGCCCGCGAAGCGCCCGTTCCACGGCATCGAGCGCGCTGTGACAGAGCATCAGCGACCGCGCCGGGATGCCCTCCGCGGTGAAGCGTTCCCGCAACACCGCCATGAGCACCGGATCGTCACCGGGATGGTCGTAACCGGACTGGGTCCAGTTCTGCGCGGTGACGGCCGCGGCCAGCGAGGGCAGCAATGTAGCGTCCACGTTGCCGGAGGCGAGATCGACGGTACCCGGCGGTGGCGTCTCGGGCGCCGCCGCCTGGCCCGTTGTGGCGGCGAGGGCGACGCGCGTGCCCCCGCGGCCCTTGCCGTGCACGAGGCCCCGCTCGCGCAGGCGTGCGTACGCCTGGGCCACCGTATTGCGATTGACGCCGAGGTGGTCAGCGGCTTCGCGCACGCTCGGAAGGCGCATTCCCTGCGACAGCTCACCGTCGAGGATTGCCGCCTCCAGGCTATCGGCGATCTGGACGGCTGTCTTTCCGGTGATGTAGTATTTGTCCATGACAATAGATAATATGACATAGGACATTATGTGTCAAACGTCAGGCGAGGCGCTTCCGCCAGGAGGAACGGCCGCCACCAGTTCCACCGGAAGCCGGGCAATGACTGAACAGCCCGTGCTGGAGGTGACCCTGGATGACCTGCGACTGGGCGGGCTCACGCCCCTCGGTGCCCGCGGTGTACCGAGCGGCATCCGCAAGGGGCCGGTGGCGGCGGCGCGACTGGAAGCCACCGGCCTTGTCGGTGACCACCAGGGTGATACCAGGCACCACGGTGGCGCGGAGAAGGCGCTGCATCACTACGCCCGGGATCACTATGCGGCGTGGCGCCATGAGTTGCCGCTGGGCGCGGGCGAGCTCGCCGCGGCCGGTGCCTTTGGCGAAAACCTGTCCACTGCCGGCGTCACCGAAGAAGACGTTTGCGTGGGTGATGTCTGGGCGGGGGAGATGGTCGTGCTGCAGGTCTCCCAGGCGCGGCAGCCGTGCTGGCGGCTCAATGCCCGCTTCGGGGTTGCCGACATGGCCAGGCGTGTTCAGGCGTCGGGGCGTACCGGCTGGTACTACCGGGTGCTCGAGCCCGGGGACATACGCGCGGGCGAGACGCTTCGGCTGGTGGAGCGCCCGCATCCGCGGTGGCCGCTCGCGCGGCTGATCCGGGTGCTCTATCGCGACCGTCACGATCGTGCGGCACTCGCGGAGATGGCCGATCTCCCGGCCCTGTGCGAGAGCTGGCGCGCGATCGCCCGCAAGCGACTCGACAGCGGCCGGGTGGAGGACTGGTCCCGTCGTTTGACGGGGCAGTGACCGGCCGCAGGCGAGCGACGGATATTCAATCGAGACTGCAGGAGGCAGACCATGAGTCAGGCCGCAACGGCACTTTCGCCGCTACTCACCCAGTCCACGGCGATCCAGGCGAGCCGTGGCGAAGGGTGCTATCTCTACGATGACAACGGTGGGCGCTACTTGGATTTCACCTCCGGGATCGGCGTGCTCAGCACCGGCCATTGCCACCCGGACGTGGTGGCCGCGATCCAGCGTCAGGCAGCGACGTTGATTCACGGTCAGTACGCGATCGTGCGGCACGACAGCCTGATGTCACTGGTGGAGCGTCTGGATGACATCACACCGGCGGGCATCGACTCGTTCTTCATTTCCAATGCCGGTACCGAGGCGGTGGAGGCGGCCATCCGCCTGGTGCGCCAGGCGACGCGCAAGCCCAACATCATCGCTTTCCGCGGTGCGTTCCACGGGCGCACCATGGGATCGCTGTCGCTGACCTCCTCCAACGCGAAAGTGCGCCAGGGCACCCAGCCGATGATGGGGGGTGCCATCGTCGCGCCGTATCCCGATCCGCACTGGTACGGTCTGGACGAAGAGGCGACCGCCGCGTTCTGCCTGCGCGAGTTCGACCAGATCGTGGAGACCTACAGCACGCCCTCGGAAACCGCTGCGGTGATTATCGAGCCGGTGCAGGGCGAGTCCGGCTACGTGCCGGCCCCCGCGGCCTTTCTCAAGGGATTGCGGGAGCGCTGCGATGCCCACGGGCTGGTGCTGATCATCGACGAGGTTCAGTGCGGCAATGGCCGAAGCGGACGTTTCTGGGCACACGAGGCGGCCGGGATCACCCCGGACATTCTGATTACCGCCAAGGGTATCGCCAGCGGCATGCCGCTGTCGGTGATGGGCGCCTCGCGCTCGCTGATGGAGCAGGGGTGGCCCGGGTCGCAGGGCGGAACCTATGGCGGTAATGCCATTGCCTGCGCAGCCGCCGTGGCAACGCTCGACGTGATCGAGCACGAGAATCTGGTGGACAACGCGGCGGCGCGTGGTGCCCAGCTCCGCGCGGGACTCGAGCGCCTGCAGGAGCGCTACCCGGAGTTTGATGACGTTCGCGGCGTCGGGCTGATGCAGGCGGTCCATGTTGTGGACGATAGCGGCCGGCCGGATGGCGAGCGTGTCGGGCGTCTGCTGGCCGCTGCCGAGGAGCGGGGCCTGCTGTTGCTGCGCTGCGGTTCCGCGGGGCAGGTAGTCCGCTGGGTGCCGCCGTTGATCGCCTCCGAGCAGCAGGTTGACGAGGCCTTGGCGAGCTTCGAGGCCGCATGGGAGGCGGTGCGCCGGGACGCCTGAGTGGTTCCGGCCGCCGCAACGCCGACAAAGGAGGTCTCTTCAAGATGGCACAGACGGCTTTCAATACCGCCCGACCGGCGGCATCTCAGGGGCTGGACCCGGAGCTCGCCGCCGCTCTTACCGGTGAGCTCGAGCGCCAGGAGTGCAACATCGAGCTGATCGCATCCGAAAACTACGCCAGCCGCGCGGTGTTGGCCGCGCAGGGCAGCGTACTCACCAACAAGTATGCCGAGGGCTATCCCGGCAAGCGCTACTACGGCGGATGCGAGCACGTGGACGTCGCCGAACGACTCGCCATCGAGCGGGCACAGCGGCTGTTCGACTGTGGCTACGCCAACGTGCAGCCGCACTCCGGGTCGCAGGCCAACGCGGCTGCGTATCTCGCCCTCGCCGCCCCCGGTGCGACTATCATGGGGCTCAGTCTCGATCATGGCGGTCACCTGACCCACGGCGCGAAGCCCAACTTCTCGGGAATGCTCTTCCGGGCCGTGCAGTACGGTGTCGACGACAATGGCCGCATCGATTTCGACCAGGTGCGCGATCTCGCTCGCCGTCATCGCCCGGCAATCGTCACCGCGGGCTTCTCGGCGTACTCGCGCGCCATCGACTGGCGTATCTTTCGCGAGATATGCGACGAGGTCGATGCGTACTTCGTCGTGGACATGGCCCACGTCGCCGGGCTTGTCGCAGCCGGCCTGTATCCGGACCCGTTGCCCCACGCGCATCTCGTCACGACGACGACGCACAAGACCCTGAGGGGCCCGCGGGGCGGACTCGTGTTGGCAGGTGAGGAGAGCGAGATCACCCGGCGGGTGAACTCGCTGCTTTTCCCCGGTCTCCAGGGCGGACCGCAGATGCACGCCATTGCCGGCAAGGCAGCCGCCTTCCACGAGGCGCTTTCGCCGGACTTTCGTGCGTACCAGAGCCAGGTGGTGGCAAACGCCCGTACCATGGCCGGGGTGATTCAGGAGCGTGGCTTCGACGTGGTCTCCGGCGGTACCGATAATCACCTGGTCCTCATGAACGTCGCCGCCGGCGGACTCGATGGGCGCCGCGCCTGCGATCTGCTCGACGAGGGGCGGATAACGGTGAATAAGAACGCCGTTCCCAACGATCCCCTGCCGGTGACCCGCTGCTCCGGCATTCGTATCGGGACACCGGCGATCACCACGCGCGGCTTCCGGGAGACACAAGCGGGAGACGTCGCCAACGGCCTGTGTGACATTCTCGACGCCCCGGACGACCAGTCCGTGCGCCAGCGCGTGGCCGCCGAGATGAACGCCCTGTGCCGGGCGTTTCCCGTTTACGGTTGAGGCTCCTGACCGTGCGAGGCCTGCACCCTGAACGCTGCCGGCAGGGTTTCCCGGACCGTGGCACGAAAGATGTCGGCCAGGCGGTCGGCGGCGTGGGAGTGCATGCTCCCGCGTCGCCATTGCAGTGCGATGGCGCGTGTAAGCGTGGGGCGCTCGAGCGGTATCTGCATGAGCTGGTGGCTGTCGTCCTCGGTAAGCGCGAGCAGGGGCAGAACGGTCGCGAGGTAGTTGCTTCGCGAGACCGTCGCCAACAGTGCCGAGACCGTGTCCGCTTCGAGCTGCGCGCGTACCCGGATGCCGGCCTGGCGTGTGGCGGCGTCCCAGATGCGGCGGGTCACGAACCCCTTGGCGAGGAGTGCCAGCGGGGTGTCGTCGAGGGCGGCGATCTCCAGGCTCTGGTGCTCGGCCAGTCGATGGTCACGCCGGCATATCAGTGTCAACGGCTCACGCAGGACGGGCTCCGTGTCCAGGTCGCGACGACGCGGTGGCTGAAAGCCGATGCCCACGTCCAGGCGCCCTTCCGCCACGCCGTCCTCGATGGCACGACCGGAGAGCTCATGGACGGTGACGTCGATGCCCGGGTGGGCGGCGGTCAGCTCCGCGATGGTGGCCGGCAGCAGGCTCATGTTGAGCGTCTGCACCACGCCAACGCTGACGTGACCGCGTTCCAGGCCGCGCAACGCATCGATGGCGAAGTATGCCTCCCGCAGGTCCTTCTCCACCTCCCGGGCGAAGCGCAGAAGCGTGGTTCCGACTGCTGTCAGCCGAATGGATCGACCTTGCCGTTCGAACACCGGCGCGCCCAGCTCGCGGGACAGCCGGATCATCTGCTGGGAAAGGGCGGGTTGAGTGACGTGGACACGCTCGGCAGCGCGGCCCATGTGTCCGGTTTCGGCGATGGCGATGAGATAGCGGAGTTGGCGAAGATCCATGATTAGCCGTCGTTATCCCTGACGTAGAAATGCATATTGGATGTAATTGTTTTTTACCGCTAGCCTGAAATGCTTCCCGACACGGAGGATGGTCCCCATGCGAGTCCGGATTCTTCAGCACGTTCCCTTCGAGGGGCCGGCTAGTATCGCCCGCTGGGCGGAAGCGCGTGGCGTCACGCTGGAAACGACCCATCTCTATCGCAACGATGCGCTGCCGGACCCCGCGGCGTTCGATGCGCTCATCGTTCTCGGTGGACCCATGGGGGTCCATGATGAGGCCGAGTATCCGTGGATGGGCCCCGAGAAGACGCTGCTGCGGCGCACCCTCGAGGCGGACCGGCCGGTCCTCGGCGTCTGTCTCGGGGCCCAGTTTCTCGCGGACGTGATGGGCGCAGCCGTCCATGGCGCGCCCCATCGCGAAATCGGATGGTACCCGGTCTCGTTCACCGACGAAGCCCTGGCGCTTCCGGGGTTTGCCGATTTCCCCAGCGAGCTGGAGGTCATGCATTGGCACGGCGATACGTTCGAGGTTCCGCAGGGGTGCGTGCCGGTCGGGGCCAGTGCGGGTTGTGCGAACCAGGGGTTCGTTCATAGCCGTCGACCGATCGCCGGCTTCCAGTTCCACATGGAATGGGACCGGGAGACCGCTGCAGCACTCACCGAGAACTGCGTCGACGACCTGGCGCCCGGCCCGTTTACGCAGTCCACCGATGCAATACTGGTCAGCGAGGACCGCTTCGAGGCCATGAACACCTGGATGTTCCGTTTCCTCGATAACTGGTTGCTGGCGCGTTCGCGCGCCGATGCGACGGCTAGCGCCTCCTGATCGCTCCACGCCAGGCGCGGTCGGCATGACCGCGCCTGCCCCCGCCACGCACCCGACGTCTTTCCCCAGGCTGTCAGCCGTTTCTCCATCGCATCCTGCCTCGCTCATCGTTCAAAGTCGTCGGGCGTTGTTGCGTTTCGACGTCGTATTTGCATCGACGGTTCCCTGTCATGGTTTCCGTGACATTTGCATTCCTGGCAAATGTCGACTGAATTCATTATGCACTGTTTCCAATTCGCTGTTGCCGTCTTGCCCATTATTCCGTTCCGGCCCGGCTCGGTGCCTGGGGCGTCGATAGAAAACCATGAACCGCTATTTCAAGGCGATGCCGTGGGGCGTATTCCCCAGGATCTCGTTGATGGTGACATAAACCCCTTGTTTTGTGAGTTGATTATCCAGTTCGCGCTGATCGCTGTTCTGTCCCCGGTTCGATCACTTTCGCTTATCGCTATGACTCGATAACGAATTGGACCATTTTGGTGCACTGTGCACTAATTAGGACCCGCTATGGGGGACAACCAATCGAGGGATGCGACTAATGAGCGTCATGGAACTCAACGACGATACCCACGCGACAATGCCGGTAGGGGGTGGCTCGCTGGACGGCGAGGCATGCCTTTCGATGCTGCGGCAGATGTCATCCCAGTGGTGGCGTCGGGCGCAGGTCAAGGAAGAGGAAATGCCCGTCGAGCTGATGTTCGACCGTACCCGGGATGACTTTTTGCCGGAGCTGTTGCCTTTCAATGAGCATCCGGATTTCTGGGAGGCGCCGCCGGAGTTGCGCAGCCGCGCGCTTTCCTGTGGTTGGATTGCCTATAACGAGAAAACCATTGCCATCGAGAGTCAGATCATCGGGCCGGCGTGTATCGATCTTCTTTACCGCCGCTTGCCTGGCGCCGATGAAGCATCCATTCGTGCTACGGCCAGCGAAACACTGACCGACGAGGCGTATCACATTCTGCTGACGAATAACGCCGTCCGGGCCTGCGAGGACAACCGCGACCTGAGGCTGCGTGAGCTGCCGGAATTCGCGCTGGTTCGGGAAATGGAGCGTGAAATGGCAAGCCATTCCGAAAAATGGCAGCGCCATGTCGTCCAGCTCGCTACGGCGATCGTATCCGAGGTGTTCATCAGCGATTATCTGGCGCAGCTGTCGTCGGCCCGCCACATTCAACCCCTCAACCGGTTAACGGTCGAGGCGCACCGGCGGGACGAGCTGGCCCATAGCAAGATCTTCCGGTCGCTCGCCGCACGCATTTACCACAGCCTCAGCGAGCGGGAAAAGGCGTTTTTCGTCGAGGTGTTGCCCAAGCCCGTTCGCTGGTTCGCGGACCAGGAGCTTGATGTCTGGCAATCCATGCTCGCGCAGATCGACTTCCCGGGGTACGAGGGCATCATTCGCGATTGCCGCAACGTGGCGCAATGGCGGCTGGACAGGCTGGACTACTCCGAGCTCGAGGAACTCGCCGACGAGCTCGGTATCCTCGACTCCCAGCACGGCGTCGACAGCTTCGGTCGGGCCGGGCTTCTGCGCCGATAGGGCCACGGATATCAGGAGGAATCGAATATGACTGAGCCCTATCGCCGCTATATCTGTGAGGATTGTGGCTATATCTATGACGAGCGCCTGGGTGACCCCGCTGCCGGGCTGGCGCCGGGAACGCGTTTCGAGGACATACCCGATGACTGGGTCTGCCCGATCTGCGGGGCACGCAAGGCCGACATGGTTTTGATGCCGGAGGCGCCGGAGGGGACAGCGACGGCGCCTGCCGCGAACCCTGCGGCGGGCGGTGCCGGCACGGACGCCGGCGTGCTCGTGATCGGCGCCGGAATTGCGGGCTGGAGCGTCGCCGAGCGTTTGCGCCGTGCCTGCCCGGATCGCCCGATCACGATGCTGGCTCGTTGCGATGCCGCGTTCTATCACAAGCCGGCGTTGTCGACGGCGTTGCGCAGTGAGCGCGACGGTCGCGAGCTGGCCCGGGTGGATGCTCACGAGCGTGCCGCCGAGCTGGGTATCGAGGTGGTGCCGGATACCGAGCTCGTCGCCATCGACCGGGGGCGCCGCTCGGTGCTCACCGACCGAGGTCGGTTTCCTTACGAACAGCTCGTGCTCTGTCTCGGTGCCGACCAACGCCCGATTGCCTTTCCCGGAGAGCGCCCCGGCATGGTGACGACGGTCAATCACCTCTGGGACTACGAGGCTTTCCGGCAGCGGTTGAATGACGGCGACCACGTGACGCTCGTCGGTGCCGGCCTCATCGGCCTGGAGTTCGCCAATGATCTCGCCTCAGCGGGTTATCACGTCGAGGTCGTCGACAAGGCCCGGGAAGTGCTTTCCGCGCTGCTGCCCCCCGAGCTCGGGGCGCGGTTGCGGCAGCGGCTCGAGCTCGCCGGCGTGTCCTTTCACCTCGGCCGTGAGGTCGAGCGGCTGTCGCCGGCGGGCAATGGCGCCACGGTCGTTCTCGATAGCGACGAGGACTGGACGACGGATGTGGTGCTCGCGGCAACCGGGCTGGTGCCGCGAACCGAGCTCGCACGTAACGCCGGCCTCGATGTGGGTCGTGGAATCGTCGCCGATCGGTGCATGCGCACCTCCGACCCCGATATCTACGCGGTGGGCGATTGTGCTGAGGTGGAAGGGCGTGTGTTCTCGTTCATAGAGCCCATACGTGCCCAGGCGGCCGCGGCAGCGGCGGCGATCGCCGGTAGCGAGGACCGCTTCGAGCCGGTGCCGGGCATGATCCGGGTCAAGACGCCGGCACTGCCACTGGCGGTCTGGCCGGTGGGGTCAGCGGCGGGACAAAGCGTCGTGGAAACGGCGCTCATCGAGGCCGCCGATGAGGGTGACTTCCTGGCGGAGTTCCGTGTTGGCAGCCGCTTGCGCGGATTCGCGGTCGCCGGGCGTTACGTCGAACGGGCCCGGGATCTCGGCGCACGCGTCGCCGCCTGAAGTCAGCACATGCCTCGTCGCGTATCCGTGGCCACCGGTACGGCGGCCACGGATACACGCGAGTCGTCCGGAGAACGGCAGTGCCACGCTGACGGCGCCATACTGCACACGTCATCACCCGGACGGGGAGGCGAATGCCATGGCGGTCAGTGTGTTCGACCTGTTCAAGATCGGCATAGGCCCCTCCAGCTCTCACACCGTCGGCCCGATGAAGGCGGCGCGTCAGTTCCTGTTCCGCTTGTCGGAGGCCGACATCCTCACACAAGCCGCCCGCGTCAAGGCCGAGCTCTACGGGTCGCTCGCGCTCACCGGCCGTGGTCACGGCTCTGATCGCGCCGTGATGCTTGGTCTGGAAGGGGAGCAGCCGGAGACCGTGGATACCGAGCGTGTGGCGGAGCGGGTCGAGCGCATTCGCCGTGACCACCGCATTCACCTGCTTGGCCGGCACCCGGTGCGCTTCCACGAGCGGCGCGATCTGGTGATGCACAAGCGCGGCAGCCTGCCTCACCACCCCAACGGCATGCGCTTCACCGCCTACGACGCGGCAGGCGAAGTGTTGCGCAGCGGTATCTTTTATTCCGTCGGCGGCGGCTTCGTCCTCGATGAGCGTGCCGCCGATGCCGGGGGCATCGTTGCCGATACCACCGAGCAGCCCTATCCCTTCTCAACCGCCGCGGAGCTTCTCGCCCACTGTCGCAGCGAGGGCCTGAACGTAAGCGACATCATGTTCGCGAACGAACGGGTGTGGCGTGGGGACGAGGAGATCCGTGACGGTCTCCGGCGGATCTGGGAGACCATGCAGGCGTGCGTGGAAGCGGGTTGCCGCCGTGAAGGGACGTTGCCCGGGCCATTGCAGGTGCGCCGGCGTGCTCCAGCGGTGTTCCAGCGGCTCACGCGCCGCCCCGAGGTTTCCCTGCAGGATCCACTCTCCGCCCTGGACTGGGTCAACCTCTATGCGCTCGCGGTGAATGAGGAGAACGCCAGTGGCGAGCGCGTCGTCACTGCGCCCACGAACGGCGCCGCCGGCATTATCCCCGCCGTGTTGCACTACTACGATCGGTTCGTGCCCGGTGCGAGCGAGGATGGTGTCATCCGGTTTCTGCTGACCGCGGGCGCGATCGGCCTGCTTTACAAGGAGCGGGCCTCGATCTCCGGCGCCGAGGTGGGCTGTCAGGGAGAGGTCGGCGTGGCCTGTTCCATGGCTGCGGGCGCATTGGCGGAGGTGCGCGGCGGTACGCCGGCACAGGTGGAAAATGCCGCCGAAATCGGCATGGAACACAACCTCGGGCTCACCTGCGACCCGGTCGGGGGGTTGGTGCAAGTCCCCTGTATCGAACGCAATGCCATGGGGGCGATCAAGGCCGTCAATGCCGTGCGCATGGCGCTCGTCGGCGATGGCACCCATTGCGTGTCCCTGGACAAGGTCATCAAGACCATGCGCGATACCGGTGCGGACATGAAAACCAAGTACAAGGAGACGGCCCGTGGCGGGCTCGCGGTCAATGTGATCGAGTGTTGAACCGTGGTCATTCGCGCCCCGGTGGTCGAGAAATCATGTGATGGTCACCGATACTTCTCGTAGTATGGGATCCCGGTTCGCCGTCCACCTGACAGTCAGTCACTCGACGCCACGGAGGGCAGGCGATTGAAAACGGGGCACCATGATCAGTTCACATTCCGCCGGGGGCAGCGGCCCGGGTCTCGACGCTTGCTATGCGCGGGCACTATTCGAGGACTGCGCGGTTGGCATCGCGGAAATCACTGGGGACGGGACGGTTCGCCGGGTCAATACGCGCCTGGCCGCGATGCTTGGTCGAGCGCCGGAGACATGCCACGGTGTTGCGTTCGAGGAGCTGGTAACCCGCCCTGCTCATGACGTCGGCGCCGAGACTCCTGGCGCCGATCGCGTCGCGGTGACCCTACTCGCGTCGGCCGGTGAACGGGTGCCCGGGTGGTGCCGGCGCCTGCCGGTAACCGACGATGGCGGCACAACCGTCGGTTACCTGGCACTGCTGGAGCCGCGGGAGGGACCTCGGCGCGCGGGCGACGACGTCGCCGACCTCTACCGCGAGATTTTCACTCACAACGTCGCTCCCAAGCTGCTGGTCGATCCCGAGAGCGGGCGCATCGCCGATGCCAATGCCGCCGCGGCCACTTTCTATGGTTGGGCGGTGGACGAGTTGATCGGTCGGCATATTGCTTCCATCAACGTGCTTTCGCCAGCGGAGATCCGTACGGAGATGCGCCGGGCCGCGCGTCAGGAACGGCGGTACTTCCGCTTCCGCCATCGTCTGGCCGACGGCCGCCTGCGGGAGGTGGAGGTGTACTCCAGCTCGGTCGTATTGCACGGCCGGCGCTACCTGCTTTCGTTGATACACGATGTCACCGAGCTGCACCGGCAGCGGCGCGCGCTGCGGGTCTACCATGACCTCTTCGAGGCGCTGCCGGTACCCATGTTCCGCAATACACCCGGTTCGCCGGGACGTTTCCTCGCCGTCAATCCGGCGATGGTTGCCCTGTTCCACGCCGAGTCGCGGGAGCAACTCCTCAATACCCCGGTGGCGTCGCTGTATCGCGATCCTCGCCAGGGCCGGCGCGTTAGCGAGATGCTCGACGAGGATGGGCGTGTGGATGGCATGTTGCTGGAGCTGTGCACCCTGCGGGGGGAGCCGTTGTGCGTGCGTCTGACCGCTCAGCGGGTGACGCTGCCCGACGGCGCCGTCGTCTACGACGGCATACTTCGAGACATTACCGCCGAGCGGGCAGCGGAAGGCTTTCGCCGTTCATTGCTGGAAAACCTCGGCGAGGCCGTCTTCGGGGTCGACGAGCACGGTCGATTCACTTTCCTCAATCCCACCGCCAAAGAGGTGCTGGGTGTCGGCGACGATGCGGCGTTACTCGGCGCGGATGTCCATGCCACGATTCACTATCGCGATGGCGAGGGACGACATTATCCCGCGGAGCGCTGCCCGGTCCTGAGCGTGCTGGACACCGGCGAGCCGGTTCGTGAGCACGAGGATTGGTTCCGTCGCAGCGATGGCACGGCCATCCCCGTGCTGGTGTACGCATCGCCGCTCATGGGGGTGAATGGGCGTCAGCACGGCGCTGTGGTCTCGTTCCAGGACATCGGTAAACGCAAACGCGCCGAAACGGCTCGCGACCAGCTCCTGGAGATCCTGGATGCCACGCCGGACATCATCGTGATGCTGGATGCGGATGGATGCATTCTTTATGCAAATCGCAGCGCCCAGGCGCTACGCGGCTACCGGCCGGTGCCGGGTGGCGTTCGCCCGGACGTGCCCCAGGAGCTCGAAGGCAAGCCACTGTTCCGGCCACGGGAGTTCGGGGGCCAACGCTTGTTCCGGCTCGGGGTGTTTCCCGACTGGGCTGCCAACAAGGTTCTGGATCACGGCTTGCCTGCTGCACGGGATACGGGCGTGTGGCAAGGCGAGACAGAATTGCTCGACGTCGAGGGACGCGAGATTCCCGTCTCCCAGGTCATCGTGGCCCACTACGACGATAGTGGTGAAGTCGTTCGCTATTCCACTATTATCCGTGACATATCCGAGCACAAACGGCTCGAGGCGGCATTGGCCGAAGAAGCCACCGTCGATCGCCTCACCGGGTTGTACAACCGCACCCGCTTCGAGACGTCGTTACAGGAGGTGCTCGCGCGATGCCGTCGCTATGGGACCGAAGCGGCGCTGGCGATGTTCGATTTGGACCATTTCAAGCGCGTCAACGACACCTTCGGGCACGCCGTGGGCGATGAGGTGCTCCGTGAGCTAAGCGCCCGGGCGGTGGCGAGCACCCGTGAGGCGGATGTTGTCGCGCGCTGGGGCGGCGAAGAGTTCATGCTCATTCTTCCGGACACGGACCTCGCCGGGGCGCAGCGCATGGGCGAACGCCTGCGTAGGGCGATCGCCGAGGAGCCTTTTGCGGAGGTCGGCCGTGTGACCATCAGCGTGGGCGTTACCGCGCTGTCCGCCGATGACGACGCTGACCGTATTCTGCAGCGCGTCGACGACGCGCTCTATCGAGCCAAACGCCTGGGGCGAAACCGGGTAGTCGTCAACGGGGCACCACACACCGCGGCGTGACCCGCGCGGGCGCCGCTGTAACCGGCTTGCAGCGGTTGCCACGCAGGTGCAATGATGCGGTGCAGTATTCCCGGCGCCGATGGGGGGCAGGGATGGGGCAACCCCTTAGCCAATACCGGAACATTCTCAGCATCGTCGGTGGCATAGTACGCGTGCGCGTACCTGCCGCTCGTGGCGAAGGCGGCGCGGCGGCACGGTTCCGGGACCTCGCCAGCCTGCGCAAGGCCAATGGTGAGATCGTGCTGGCCCAGGTCATCCGCATCGATGGCGACGTCGTCTCCCTGCAGGTTTTCGGCGGGACGGACGGGCTCACCACGCAGGCTTCAGTGGGCTTTCTCGGCCATCCCATGGCCGTGACGTGCTCGCAGAACGTTCTCGGGCGCGTGTTCGGCAGCACCGGGGAGCCGCTGGACCGCGGCCCGGCGCTGACCGAGGACCGCAAGGTCACCATCGGCGGACCGTCGGTGAACCCCATGCGCCGGATCATGCCCAGCCGCATGATCCGCACCGACGTGCCCATGATCGACGTGTTCAACTCTCTGGTGGAGAGCCAGAAGATCCCGATCTTTTCGGTCGCCGGCGAACCCTACAACGCCCTGCTGTCACGCATCGCCATACAGGCGGACGCGGACGTGGTGGTCTTCGGGGGCATGGCGCTGATATTCGACGACTACCACTATTTCCGGAAGCGCTTCCTGGATGCGGGGGTGTTCGCGCACACGGTGATGTTCATCAATCAGGCGTCGGACTCGGTGGTCGAGCGCCTGCTGGTACCGGACATGTGCCTGGCGGTGGCGGAGCGGTTCGCGGTGGAGGAGGGCAAGCGCGTGCTGGTGCTGCTCACCGACATGACCGCCTATGCCGACGCGCTCAAGGAGGTGGGCATCAGCATGGAGCGGGTGCCTTCCAACCGTGGCCACATGGGCGATCTGTACTCGCAGCTTGCGCGCCGTTACGAGAAGGCGTGCGATTTCCGGGGCGCCGGCTCGGTGACGGTGCTCACCGTCACCACCATGCCCGGCGACGATGTCACCCACCCGGTGCCGGACAACACCGGCTACATCACCGAAGGGCAGCTGTATTTGCGCAACGGGCGCATCGACCCTTTCGGCTCGCTGTCGCGGCTGAAACAGCACGTCATCGGTTCGGCGACGCGCGAGGACCATGGACAGCTCATGAATACCATGATCCGCCTGTACGCAGGGGCACAGGATGCCGAGCAAAAGCGTGCCATGGCCTTCGAGCTCTCGACGTTCGACGAGAAGCTCCTGCGTTTCGGCCGATTGTTCGAACAACGATTCATGGACGTGGAGGTTTCCACGCCGTTGGAGCGTGCGCTGGACCAGGGGTGGGAAACGGTGGCGGAGTGCTTCGAACCGGAGGAGCTGGTCATGAAACAAAGCCTCATCGACAAGTACTTTCCGCGCGGCGAACGCCGCGCCGACGCGCCGCCGTCCTAGGGCGGGCGTTGGGCGACGACCCCGATGGGACCGGCAGCACTGAACAAGACCGCCCTTCACCGCGAGCAGGCACGGCTGCACCGCTTCCGCCGGATTCTGCCGTCACTGGATCTCAAACGCCGTCAACTCATCGCCGAGCGCAGTCGTGAACGGGGTGACGTCAGCGATACCGAGCGTGAGCTCGAGGCCGTCTACGCTGCGATCCGGCGGGCACTGCCCATGGCCGGCGACGACCACGTTGACTTGAGCGGTCTTGCACGGGTTACCGACGTGCGTCTGGGTGAGCACAACCTGCTGGGGGTGCACATGCCCGTTCTCGAAGGCGTGGACGTCGAGGTTGCCGAATACGACCTGCTGACCACCCCGCACTGGCTCGACGGCTATGTCGAACAGTTGCGCGAGGCCCTGACGCTGGAGGTTCGCCTGCAGGTGCAGCGGGAGCGACTGCGACGGCTGGCGGCGGCGGTCAAGCGCGTCACTCAGCGGGTGAACCTATTCGACAAGGTGCTCATCCCGCGCGCCGAGGACAACATCCGTCGCATCCGTATTCATCTCGCGGACGGGGAGCGCGCCGCGGTGGTGCGTGCCAAAATCGCCAAGCGCAAGCAGCACGGAGCGAGTCGGGTATGACCATCGTCGCGTTGCGCCGGGTGACACTGTTCGGTGCCAGTGGCGATAAGGAGTCGGTGCTCGCAGGCCTGCAATCCCTGGGGGTGATGCATCTCGTCGCGTTGCGCCCGGCCGAGGAGGCGGACGGTGCGGGTGCCGGCTCGACGACGACGCGCAACGCGCTCAAGTATCTGCTGGACTGCCCGGTCAAGCGTCACCAGGTCCCCGACGACCCGGATTTCGACCTTCAGGCCACTGTCGAGCGTGCCCTGGAGAACCGACGCCGCACCCGGGAGCTGGAGGACACGGCCGACTTTCTCCGCCGGCGCATTGCCGATCTGGCACCCTGGGGCGATTTCCATTTTCCGCCGTTGGACAGCCTCGCCGGTTTCCGCCTGTGGTTCTATGAGGTGCCCAATTACAAGCGTCGCCACCTCGCTGACGTCACGTTGCCCTGGCAGGAAGTCCACCGGGACAACCGCAACAGCTATATTGCCGTTCTCGCCAGGGACGAGCCCGCTGCCGACGCCATGCCCGTGCCTCGGACCCATACCGGCAGCGTGCCGCGCTCCGCGCTCGAACAACGGTTGCAGCGGGTGGGGGTAAACCTCGACGAGCTCGCCGCCGAGCGCGAGGCCCTTACGCGCTGGATTCACCTCATCCATCGCCACCTCGCGCGTGCCGAGGATGCTGCGAACCTGGAAGCCGCGCGTCATGTCACCCTCGACGACGAGGCGGTGTTCGCCGTGCAGGGCTGGGTGCCGGTCCCGGCACTGGAGGCGGTCGCGTCGTTTGCTCGCCAGCGCGGGCTGGCGTTCCTCGATGAACCGGTCACGGACGAATCGGATCCACCGACGCTGCTCTCCAACGACGAGGCGACCGCCGGTGGCGAGGAGCTCGTGCGGTTCTACCAGGTGCCCGGCTATCGTAGCTGGGACCCCTCGCGGGTGATTTTCTTCTCGTTCGCCGCGTTCTTCGCGATGATTCTCGCCGACGCCGGATATGCCGCCGTGTTGGCGGTGATCATCGCATTCGCCTCACCGCGGCTGGTGCGTCTCGACCACGGTGGGCGGCTGCGCAACCTCGGCTATGCGCTCGCCGTATTCTCGGGCGTCTACGGCGTGCTCGTGGGCAGCTATTTCGGGTGGTCGCCCCCCGCCGGGAGCCTGCTCGGGGCACTGCAGGTGCTCGATATCCACGATTTCGGCCAGATGATGTACCTCGCCGTCGGCGTGGGACTGGCGCACCTGCTCGTCGCCAACGCCATCGTCGCCTGGCACCGACGGGGGAGAGCCGAGGCTCTCGCGCCGCTGGGCTGGATGGTCGCGCTGGTGGCCGGCGCGTTGCTGTACCTGGACGTACCGGGTGGTGGTCCGGCGCTCGCCGCCGGGTTGGCCGGGGTTGCCGTGTTCACCGATACCCGCCCGGTACACCGGCCCATGGACTTGCTGCGGCGCGCTGCCGGCGGGCTGCTCGGGCTCACCAACGTCACCAAGGCGTTCGGCGACGTGCTGAGCTACCTGCGGCTGTTCGCCCTCGGGCTCGCCAGCGCCTCGCTCGCGGTGACCTTCAATCAGCTCGCCACGGACGCGGCTGCCGTCTTCCCGGGAGTGGGGCTATTGCTCCACGTGGTGATACTGGTGGCCGGCCATGCGCTGAACTTCGTGCTCGCCGTGGTCAGCGGGGTGGTGCACGGACTGCGGCTGAATGTGATCGAGTTCTACAACTGGGGCATATCCGACGAGGGTTATCCCTTCAGACCCTTCGCGACAACGGAGAGGGAACCGTGGAAGAGTTGATTCTGACTCTGGGATGGGCCGGCCTCTACGGTCCCATGGCGCTCGGTGCCATCGGCAGCATCGTCGGCTGTGCGATCGCCGGGCAGGCAGCCATCGGGGCGCTGCTGGAGACCGAAACCGGTCACGGACGTTTCATCGGGCTCTCCGCCATGCCCTCATCGCAGACGATCTACGGGATCGTCATCATGTTCTCGCTACAGCGGCCGGTGACCACGGCGACCGCGCCGGGGCTCTTCGCCGTGGGCACGCTCGCCGGTGCCGCCCTGCTGCTAAGCGCCGTGCACCAGGGCAGTTGCTGTGCTTCGGCGATCAACAGCGCCAAGAGCAAGCCGGAGATATTCGGCCTGTCCATTGCCCCGGCGGCGATCGTCGAGGGCTTCGGCGTTTTCGCCTTCATATTCGCGCTGGTCATCGCTGGCGATATCGCCGCGCAGTGAGGTTCCCGGGAGGCGAGGGATGAACGAACGGCAATCTTCAGACCCGGGCGTATCCTCCGGTGTCGAGGCGCTGATCGAACGCCTCCGTGACGAGGGCGTGGAGCAGGGGCGCGAGCAGGCCCGGCGGATCGTCGCGGATGCCGAAAGCCGGGCGTCGTGGATGATCGAGCAGGCCGAGCGGGACGCCCGCGCCATACGCGAGCGTGCGCAGGAGCAGGCACAGCGGCTGGAATCGTCGGCGCACGAGGCCATCAAGGTCGCCGCCCGGGATACCGTGCTGGAGATGCAGAGCACGCTAACGCATCGTTTCCGTGGTCACTTGCGCTGGTTGGTCGAGGAAACGCTCTCGCAGGAGGCATTCCTCCAGCGGCTTATCCTCGAGCTGGCCGCCCGGGCACGGGCGGACACACCGCTGGAACAGGAGGCTAGCGTGGAGATCGTCCTGCCACGGGACGTGGTGGGCCTGGAAGAGCTGCGGCGCCGGCCCGAGGAGTTGCGCGAGGGCAGCCTGTCCCACTTCGTCGTCGCCATGGCCCGGGAGGTCCTGCGCGAAGGGGTGGATTTCACCGTGGGCGAGCATGAGCACGGGCTTCGCGTGCGGCTGACCGAACACGATATGGAAATCGATATCACTGAGTATACTGTCGCCGAGCTGCTGCTCGAGCACCTGCAGCCCCGTTTTCGCGCCATGCTCGAAGGGATCGTGCGGTAGGGTGAATGTCATGGGCACACGGCATCGCTATGTCACCCTGCTGGCGAGCCTGCCTCCATTGCCGGACCCACCGTTCGGTCGGCAGCCGCTTCCTATCTCACCGATCCGCCTCGACCGTCGGCTCACGCTCCTCGGCGACGACGACCGGGCGGCCCTGGAGGCGTTGCTGGCGCTGGTTGACTGGCGTTACACCGGCACGGCACTCAGCGATTCCGCGTTCATCCGTCGATATCGTGAGGCTGCACAGCAGTTCTCCGACCACGACATCGGTGATTTTGCCGAGACAATCGTGGAGCACCGTACCGTGGTTGCCGCGTTACGGCGGCAGCGACAGGGCGCGACCGTCCCCCAGGCAGGCACGGACTGGGGCATCGGGCCGCACCTCGCTCACATTCGCGCACACTGGTCGCAGCCCCTGCTCGGGCTGGCCGCGGTGTTCCCGTGGCTCGCCGAGGCCCGTCGGTATCTGGCCGACGGCGAGCATCGCGAGCTCGAGCGCTTGCTGCTCGGCGTCGAATGGCGCTGGCTGACTCGGGCGCGCTGCTATCACCGTTTCGACTTTCGGGCGGTGGTCAACTATGTGCTGCGCTGGCGCATCGTTGCAGCGTGGCGCCGCTATAACGCGGAAGCCGCCGAACGCCGCCTGCGCCGGAGCGTGCACGAGGGCCTTGGCGCCTACCGCACCCTGTTCCCCGCTGCCATGCATCCAAAGGAGTAGCCATGTCCACCGCCGTCGCCGATGATCGTCGTCCATCCGGGTGCAGTGTCGTGTCCGTGCAGGACGACATCGTCGTCATCGAGGCTATCGACGGTAGCGTCGGCCTGATGAAAAACGAGGTGGTCTTCATCCGGCCCTCCCGGGAAGGCGAGTCGAATGCCCGGCTGAAGGGCGAGGTCCTGCGGGTGCAGGGTCTTCGCGCGGACGTCCAGGTTTTCGAGGATACCGGTGGCATTGCCGTGGGGGATTCGGTGGAGCAGAGCGGGGAGATGCTCTCGGTCGCGCTCGGCCCCGGTCTCCTCGGTCAGGTCTACGACGGTTTGCAGAATCCGTTGGAGCAGCTCGCCGTTCAATCGGGTTTCTTCCTGCCGCGCGGTACCCATCTGCCCGCGCTCGGCGGCACCACGCAATGGTCGTTCACGCCCACGGTGCGCATGGGTGAGCCAGTGCGCGCCGGTGACGTCCTGGGCACGGTGCAGGAAGGTCGGTTCACCCATCGGATCATGGTGCCGTTCGATGCGCGTGGCGAATGGCGTGTGAGCTGGATTCAGGAAGGCAGTTTCGGTGTCGACGTGCCAGTGGCGCGCCTCGGCGACGAAAGCGGCGAGCAGCGCCCGGTGACACTGTCGCAACGCTGGCCAGTGCGGGTGCCGCTGCCATCCCGGCTGCTCAAGGCGAACCTCAGCGAACGGCTGCACCCGGAGCGACCCCTGACTACCACGATCCGGGTCATCGACACGTTCTTTCCCATCGCGGTGGGCGGCACCGCGTGCATTCCCGGCCCCTTCGGCGCCGGCAAGACGATTCTTCAGAACCTCATCGCTCGTTATTCCACCGTCGATATCGTGGTCATCGTCGCCTGCGGCGAGCGTGCCGGCGAGGTGGTGGAGACGATCACGGAGTTCCCGCGGCTGACTGATCCCACCACCGGCGGCTCGTTGATGGACCGCACGGTGATCATTTGCAACACCTCCTCCATGCCGGTGGCGGCGCGGGAGGCGTCCATCTACACCGGCATCACCATCGGCGAGTACTACCGCCAAATGGGCCTGAACGTGCTGCTCATCGCCGATTCCACCTCGCGCTGGGCGCAGGCCATGCGAGAGACCTCCGGCCGGATGGAGGAGATCCCGGGGGAGGAGGCCTACCCGGCCTATCTCGACTCCGCCATTCGCAGCGTCTACGAACGCGCCGGCGTCATCCGCAACAACACTGGCGAGACCGGCAGCCTCACCATGATCGGTACCGTCTCGCCGGCCGGCGGCAACTTCGAGGAGCCGGTCACCCAGGCGACGCTGAATACGGTCAAGGCGTTCCTGGGCCTTTCGTCCGAGCGCGCCTACAAGCGCTTCTACCCGGCCGTGGCCCCGCTGCTGTCATGGTCGCGGTATCGCAGTGAGCTCTCCGGTTATATCGCCGATCAGGTGGGGCCCGAGTGGCCGGATCGCATCGAGGAGATGATCCAGCTCCTCCAGGACGGTGAGGATGTCGCACAGATGATGCAGGTCACCGGCGAGGAGGGCATCACCACCGGCGACTACATCGTCTACCACAAGGCCTCGTTCCTGGACCTTGTCTACCTCCAGCAGGACGCCTTCGACGAGGTGGACGCCACCACGTCCCCGGAGCGTCAGCATCGCACCCTGGCGCTCGTCTACCGCCTCGTCAGCGCCGATTACACCTTCGACGACAAGAACCGGATCCGTGAATACTTCACCGCGCTCGCTACCGCCATGAAGAACCTCAACTACGCCGCCCTGGATTCCGGCGAATACCGGCGCTATGTCACGGAGATCCAGAAGCTCGCGGCGGATGCCGGTGTAGACATCGAGTGACGCCATCTGGTCGCAGGAGCGCGTCTACCAGTGACGGAATGCCCTCGTCACCCACATCGACGAACGTTCTCCTGCCTGCATGGATTTCAGGACTCGGATACTCATGCACCCGTTCGCGAAATAGCTCGGGCCGATCGCGTTGCCTGTCTTTCGGGGTCTGTACCGGATGTGGTGGTTGTGGGGGCGGTTGTAGTCGCGCAGCGTCTGCTCAAGGCAGGCGGCTTGCCTCGCAAGGCCTTGCTTGGAAAAGGGGTGACTCTCGACCGGAAGACAATCAGGCGAGACCTGAAAGATGAGGGGTAGCGCCACCCATGACGCAAAGCAGGCCATGGGCGGCCCGGTTCCCACCTTGTTGTACTGGCGCCCCGGACAGGATTCGAACCTGTGACCTACCGCTTAGGAGGCGGTTGCTCTATCCGGCTGAGCTACCGGGGCAATCGTGGCGGAGTATAACGCTGGGGCGCGGTCGGCCCAACCCGGCGTGAGGCACAAACGAAAAGAGGGCCGGTTTTGCTGCCGGCCCTCTTCGGGGTATCTGGTGGAGCCGAGGGGAGTCGAACCCCTGACCTCTAGAGTGCGATTCTAGCGCTCTCCCAACTGAGCTACGGCCCCTGTGTCGAAGCGGGGAGAAGTGTACCATCAGTGTTCATCGATGCAACAGGGGCTGCCCGCCCGTGCGTCTGTCCATCGTTATCCCCGCTTTGAACGAGGCGTCGGCCCTTCCCGGGCTGCTGACTTCTCTGGCGCCGTGGCGTCGTGCCGGTGACGAGGTCGTCGTCAGTGATGGCGGCAGTGATGACGGTACCCGGGATATCGCGGTGGCACACGGCGCGCGGGTGGTGGACGCCCCGCGTGGCCGGGCGCGGCAGATGAACGCGGGCGCCGCCGTGGCGGCGGGGGATGTGCTGTGGTTCGTCCATGCGGACTCGGGGGTGCGTCAAGGGCTCCGGGAGGGCCTTGCCGGGGCGGTGGCGAATGGCGCGGTGTGGGGGCGGTTCGACGTGCGGTTGTCCGGCGGCGGCGCGGCGTTGCGGATGATTGCCTGGAGCATGAACCGGCGGTCCCGGCTGACGGGCATCGCCACCGGCGATCAGGGAATTTTCGTGAGGCGGGCGTTGTTCGAGGGCGTGGGCGGGTACCCGGATCAGCCCCTGATGGAGGATGTCGCGCTGTCGGCGCGGTTGCGGCGTGAGGCCCGGCCCGCCTGCCTGCGGGGACCTTTGATTACCGCCAGCCGGCGCTGGGAGACGCACGGTGTGTGGCGCACGGTGGCGCTGATGTGGCGGCTGCGGTTCGACTACTGGCGAGGGGCGGATCCGCACTCGCTGTACCGCCGCTATTATCGCGGAGAGTCGTCATGAGTGCGGGAAGGCCGCTCCGGCTGATCGTCTTCGCGAAGCCGCCGCTGCGCGGTCATGTGAAGACGCGTCTGGCGCGCCGTATCGGCCACCGGGCGGCGACGTCTGTCTACCGCGTTCTGCTCGCCGATACCCTGATGCGGCTTTCGCTGGTCCCCGTCGCGTCGCTGGAGCTCTGCGCGAGCGGACGCCGTCATCCGTCTCTCTGGTCGCTGGCACGACGTGCCGGTGCCGAATATCGGTTGCAGGGTCACGGCGACCTGGGCCAGCGCATGCAGCGGGCGACGGCACGGGCGCTTTCTGACGGGTTTTCGCCAGTAATCGTGGGGGCCGACTGTGCCGGCGTATCCGCGGTGCACGTCGGTGCCGCCTTCGACGCCCTGGATGACGGCGCCGATGCGGTGTTTGCCCCCGCCGACGATGGGGGCTACGCGCTCATTGGCCTGTCCCGGCCACTGCCCGGGCTCTTTCACCGCATGCCCTGGGGGATGCCAGCGGTCATGGCGCGTACCCGCCGGCGTCTGGCAGCCCAGGGGCTATGTTGGCGGGAGTTGCCCGGTGCCTGGGACGTGGACGATTGGCGGAGTCTGCGCCGCTGGCGGCGTGAGCGCTGCGATGGCGGTTGGAGGTGATGGGCCGCACGGGTATTCTTGGGCGGTCGCGCCGCACGTGCAGAGGCAGCGGCGAGAGCCCGGATTGCAGGTACAGGAGTGGCGATGTTCCTGGAGCGAAACCCCCGCTTCGTCAGCCGGCTTACCCGTGACACGCTTGCCATCATCCTCGCCGGCGGCCGTGGCGGGCGGCTCGCCAACCTCACTGACTGGCGTACGAAGCCTGCAGTGCCGTTCGGTGGCAAGTTCCGCCTGATCGATTTCCCGCTGTCGAACTGCATCAATTCCGGCATTCGCCGTGTCGAGGTGGTCACCCAGTACAAGGCGCACTCGCTGATCCAGCACGTACAGCGGGGCTGGGGCTTCCTGCGCGGCGAGTTCGGCGAGTTCATCGAGGTGGTGCCGGCGCAGCAGCGCCTGGACAAGCCGCTGTGGTTCGCGGGCACGGCGGACGCCATCCACCAGAACATCGACATCATCCAGGCGCACGCCCCGAGCTACGTGCTGGTGCTCGCCGGGGACCACGTCTACAAGATGGACTACGGCCCGATGATTGCCCAGCACGTGGCCAGCGGGGCGGACATGACCGTGGGCTGCGTGAACATGCCGCGCGAGCGCGCGCGTGCTTTCGGCGTGATGACCGTGGACACGGATGGCCGGGTATTGCGCTTCAGCGAGAAGCCGGACTCCCCGGAGCCGGTACCGGGGGATGCGGACCGGGCGCTGGTGTCCATGGGGATCTACATCTTCAACCGCGACTACCTGTTCGAGCGGCTGCGTGCCGATGCCGAGAACATCGATTCCTCGAGGGATTTCGGCCGGGATATCATCCCCGCGGCCATCGAGCAGGACCGGGTAATGGCGCATCCGTTCTCCGACGCCAGCTCCGGCCAGCAACCCTACTGGCGGGATGTCGGCACCCTGGATGCGTTCTTCGAGGCGAACCTGGAGCTCATCGGCCGCTCCCCGGAGCTCGATCTCTATGACGAGAGCTGGCCGATCTGGACCTACCAGGCGCAGTTGCCGCCGGCGAAGTTCATTCACGATGGCAAGGGCCGTGGCGGCGTGGCGGTGGACTCGATGGTCTCCGGTGGTGACCTGATCGAGGGGGAGGTGCGGCACTCGCTGCTGTTCAGTCAGGTCTATGTACGTCCGGGGGCGTACGTGGAGGATGCCGTGATCCTGCCCGATGTGGAGGTGGGGGCCGGCTCACGGGTGCGCCGTTGCGTGATCGACGAAGGGTGCCGGATACCCCCGGGGACGGTCATCGGCGAGGACGCGGATGCCGACTGCGAACGCTTTTACGTCTCGCAGAAAGGGGTCGTGCTCGTTACCGCCGAGATGCTTGGCCAGGAGGTCGCCCACGTGCGCTAGGAAACCTTCTGATTCCGTATGACGGAACAAGTTTCCGAGTTGAACTGTTCCGACGAACGGTAGCTGGGCACAGAATTGTACGCATTGTATTAACCCCCTCTCATCCCTAGAATTCTGCGTGTCGCGGCGCAGCATAGCCGTTGCGAATGAGAAGGTGAGTTACCAGTGTTCTGAGTCGGAGGTTCAGCCATGCGGAACGAAGCACGTGACCTGATTTTCTTCCCCTCCAGGGCCCCCGAGCTGCTCTCCAGGAGTGCGGCCGAGCGCGATCATTGGCTGATGGAGGAAACGCGTCGGGCTCGTGCACGTACGCTTCGCCATGGCCTGGCCAACGTTCGGAACTGGGTGGCACTTCGTCTCGGCATCGGCTCGGCAGCGGAGCGCGACAACGTCGTGTCGGTCAACGAGCGCGCCAGCGGCGATCGTCGCCGTGGCGGGACGCGGCGCGTCGCCTGACAGTGACGCCAGCCGGCGCCTCGCGGCGCGCGCGACTTCTTTGACGGCGGCCATGGGCCGCCGTTTTTCGTTTCCTGCCTTCTTGTTCCGCCTTATCATTAGTATCCGATCATTAGTAATCTGGCAGGAGCGTTGAAGACGATGCTTGGACGATTGCGCTTGATGGGCGTACTGATCTTTCTGACGGCGATCGTCGTTGCGGCGGGATGCAACACCGTCGAGGGTTTCGGCAAGGACGTGCAGAACGCTGGCGAGGCTCTGGAGCGCAAGGCGCAGGAGAACGGCGCCGAGTAGCTTTGCGCCTCACCGCGGTTCAGTGTGAAAGGGTCCAGGTTTCGCGCTGGACGTGGCGCGTTGGCAGCCATCGTTGCGCTCACGCCCGCAACCTGGAGCCTTGAGCGCACAGTCGAGCAACGGCCTACGGCCGTGATCCCTCATCCCGGCATCCGGTGCACTTACCGCGCATGTATGACTGCTTGCATCTGCGCTCGGAGACGAGCGGTGAGGTGGGCTGGTGCCGGGAGGGGGACTTGAACCCCCACTCCCTTGCGGGAATCGGATTTTGAGTCCGACGCGTCTACCAATTCCGCCATCCCGGCATCGCGGCGCAGTATACGCCACGCTGGCGAGGCACGAAAGCCATGTGCGGGCGGGGCCGGGCTCGTTGACGTGGTTGCCCGGCGCCGCTGGCGGATGGGTTCAGCTTGCCTTGCGTGTGGCTTCGGAGGCCGGCATCTCGGTGCGTTCGTCGAGGGCAGCGATGCGCGCAGCCGCGATGCGGTCGGCAGCCTCCGCCGTGGTGAGGCCATGGCTTTCGGCGTCGCGGAATACCTCGTCCAGCGTCTCGCCGATGTGCGCCAGCCGCCGGTCCAGCTCGGTATCGGAGAAGCCCTCGATTTCCTGAACCACTGCAAGCAGTCCGCCGCCGTTGGCGATGTAATCGGGCGCATAGACGATGTCCCGTGCCTTCAGCGCCGATCCCAGGGCGACGTCGGTTAGCTGGTTGTTGGCGGCGCCGGCAACGACGCGGCCTTTGAGCTCGCCGATGGTGGTCTCGTCGAGCACGCCGCCTACCGCACACGGGCAGAACACGTCCGCCTCGGCGGCGTGGATACGGTCGACGGGCATGACCTCCACGCCATAGTGTTCGCGGGCGTGGGCCAGGGCCTCCGCGTTGGTGTCGGCGGCGAGCACACGGGCGCCGGCGGCATGCACCAGCCGGGCGACACCCATGCCCACCTTGCCCAGGCCCTGAACGGCTACGCGCAGGCCGCTGAGATCGTCGCTGCCAAACGCGCGGCGCACGCCGGCACGGATGGCGGTCACCACGCCGCGGGAGGTGGCGGCGGCGGGGTCGCTGTGGCCGAGGCCGCAGACGTAGTCGGTGCGGTGGTGCATGGCCCGCACGTCGTCCACGCTGAGGCCGAAGTCCACGCCCGTGTAGAAGCGGCCACGGAAGCGGTCCACGAAGGCGCCCATGGCCTCGAACAGCGCCTCGCGATCGCGGAGGGCATCGTCATCGGCCATGATCACGGCTTTGGCGCCGCCGTATTCCACGCCTGCCATGACGCACTTGTAGCTCATGCCGCGGGAGAGCTTGAGCACGTCGGCGATGGCCTCGTCCTCACTCGTATAGGCCCGTAACCGGGTGCCCCCCACGCTCGGCAGGGTCCAGTCGCGGTGAATGGCAACCATCGCCCGCAACCCGGTTGCCTGGTCGTGGTGAAAGGTCACGCGTTCGTGGTGGTCGAAATCGGGGGCGCTGAAGACACTCATGACAAATTCCTCCTGGGCCTGATCAACGGGCGACCGGACCGGGCCGGTGATGATGAACGCCGCCGCGCGGGGCCTGCGGGCGTGCGGTCGGGGTGTCGGGCTCGCTCGAGCCGAGCGCCGCCTCGGCGCGCTCGTAGCGCGTCTCGCGGTAGCCCTTGACGTTATCGAGCTGCATGAGCCGCCGCCGGCGGTCGCCTTCCGCGTACGGCACCACCTCCAGCAGCTCGTGGCGGATGCGCCGGGCGATGGCGTTCTCGCGCCGGTGCCATTGGGGCAGGGCGCGGCGCAGCGGACGCAGGTGGCGCATCGTGCGCAGCATCCAGTCCTTCGGGTTCAGGTCGAACTCGATCTTGCGCCCGGCCACGTCGAAGCTCGGGCGGTTGATGTGGCTGATCTCGAAGTCCCGCCCCAGGCTCGCGTAACGCCGGCGCGCGCGCTCGCGCTCCAGCGGCGAAACCAGCAGGTGGGAGACGAAGACCTCGTCCTTGATGAAGTAGGTCTTCGCGAGCGCGCGGAGTGCGATGCGCCGGTGCTCGGCGTCCGGGTAGAGCCCCGGCAACCGCGCGGCATCGGCGAGGAAGTCGTCGAGGCGCGCGCCGCGATCATAGACCAGCAGGTCATGAACATACTGGCCGTGGTATTCCCGTGCGATCTCCGGGAGGGTGTCGGCGAGGGCGTCCACGGCGCGCTCGAAGGCGGCCGTTACCCGGCTGCCCCGCTCCCACGGGGCCAGGCTGTCCCGCAGGCTCTCGCGCAGGGGCACGAGGGGATCGTCGCTGACGGGCCCGTCGCCGAAGGCGGCGGCGACCTGGTCGGCTCCCTCCACCACCAGGCGCCGGCCCAGGGTGAAGGCCTGCCAGTTGGCGTCGAACTCGCTCTTGGGCACCGCACGGGAGAAGGCATCGCGCAGGTTTTTCAGCGTGAACGGCATGGCCCCCTGCTGGTAGGCGACGCCGAGAAGCATCGCCGAGGCGTAGACGTTCTTGCCCATGATGCGATGGGTGAGCCCGCGGGCGTCGGCGAAGTGCGCACGCTCGCCAAGCGCCTCACGCAGCCGCTCACGGATGTCCGCGGCGGTGGGCACCGGGGCGTCTTCGCCGCGGTCGAGCATGATCGACAGCGGTAGCTGGAAGGTCTCGTCCACCACCGCGAGGCCGTGGGCGGCGAGGAAGGTGATCGCCTCGCTGCCGTCGAGGAGATCCGGCGAGATTACCAGATCCCCCGTGCCCTTGGGGGTGATGGGGCCGGCGGCGCGGTCGTCGCGGTAGATGGACAGATGCCCGGTCACGCGGCCGTTGCGCTGGGCGAGACCCTTCTGGTCCATGAACTTGAAGCCGAGCTCGTCGAATCCGTTCATGTCCGTGGCGGCCTCGGCGAGCACCCGCGAGATAGTGGTCACCCCTGAGCCGCCGACGCCGGTGACCACCACGCGCCAGTCGTTGCCGGCCAGGATGTCCTCGAAGGTCTTACGCACCTGGGGCTCCGGGAGCGCGGTGTTCGTGTCGATCTCCGGGAAGGTCTTGTACTGCGTGGGGTGGTAGTCGATCACCCGGACCTTCTCGAAACTCGGGCAGGCCATGATCTTGCTGCAGTAGCCGTCGGAGACGCAGATCTGCGGGTCGATCATCATCTTCGCGCCGTAGGCGTCCTCGGTCTGGGACAGGCCGGGGCAGCCGGTGGCGTCGATGCAGGCCCGGCAGTCCTCGCAGGCGGAGGTGTTGATCTGGAAGAAGGTCTGCTCGGGCTTGGTCTCGCCGGCAGCGAAGCGCTTGCGATCCGCCGCCTTCATGCGGCCGTGGTAGGTGAGCGCGCACTCCTTGGTGGAAATGATCACCTTGGTGCCCGGACGGCGGACGGTCTCGGCGAGCACGTTCTTGTAGAAGTAGCGGTCGCTCGGGTTGACCTCCAGCACCTCGTCCGGGCCCATGCCCTGGATCATCTCCTTGAGGTTCTGCTTCGGCCGGGTACGCCCTTCCACCGATCGCCCCGTGCGTGGGTCCATCTGGTGGCCGGTCATCGCGGTGACGTCGTTGTCGAGCACGATGTAGGTGATGTCGTGGCCCATCTGCACGGAGTTGGAGATGGCCGTCATGCCCGTGTGGAAGAAGGTGGAGTCGCCCAGCAGCACCACCGACGGGTTGTCCGAGAAGCTGTCCATGCCCGCGCCGAGGGCACCGCCCTGACCCATGGCGCTGATGTCGTGCATCTCGCCGAATGGCGGCAGGAACGACAGGGAGTAGCAGCCCACGTCGCCGTGGGAGAGGAGCTGCACGCCCTCGCGCTCCAGCGTCCGGCGCAGGTCCTTCATCAGCGACAGCGTCTCGCGATGAGGGCAGCCCGGGCAGAAGGTGGGCAGCCGCGGCGGCAGCGCGCCGGCGACGCGGGAGGTCTCGGCGGCGGCGAGCCGGCAGGCGTGCTGGCCGAGCAGGTCCATGAGCTCATTGAGCTTGTCGCGGATGATCTCGTAGGAGAGCCCGCCGTGGGCCGGGAAGCCGGGCACGCCGCGCTCGCCGTCGGCGAACGCCTTGCCGTAGACCCGCACCGAGACGCCGTGATCGTGACAGAACTCGATGAGCTCGGTTTCGAGGAAGCCGCGCTTCTCCTCGACCACCACCACCGTGTCGAGCTCTTCGAGCCAGGGCAGCAGGCGCTTGGGGGTGAGCGGCCAGGAGGCGCCGAGCTTGTAGAGCGAGAAGTGCTCCAGGTAGCCGCCGTCCTGCAGCACCTGGCGCAGCGTCTCGTAGACCGAGCCGGCACTGATGAAGCCGATGCGGGAGCCGTCCGCGCCGGTGACGCGGTCGAGGTCCAGCGCCTCCAGGGCAGGGACGACGCGCGGGAAACGCTCGTCGATCATGCGCACGTCCGCGCCGTAGGAGTTCGGCGGCACCATGACGGTGTTGGAAACGTCGAAACGCTTGGGGTCGAGGGCGGTCTCCGCCTCCGGTACCCGTGCCCACTCGCCGACGCGCACGCGCCCGCCGCCCTCGGCCATGAAGGTGGTGAGCAGCACGCCAGTGTACAGCGATGTCTGCTGGGAGAGGGTGAGCGCGTGGCGCATCCAGTCCTTGAGCTCCTGGGGCGTGGCGGGCTCGAGGAAGGGCATGTGCAGATGCTTGTAGAGATAGCGCGAGTCCGCCGGCGCCGAGGTGGAGATGGACCACGGGTCGTCGCCGACCACGACGACTACGCCGGGCCAGCGCTGCTCGCCGGTTTCCGGATCGCAGACGGGCTCGCCCGGGTTGGCGAAGTTGCCCACCGACAGGGCGTCGGCGGCCACCTGCAACCCCATGGACTTCATGCCCACCAGGGTGTTGCGCCCGGCCTGCTTGGCGCCGCCGGCCATGGCGGCGGCGTTGCCCTCGCTGTTGGCGAGCGTCACGCGGATGCCGCGTTCGCGCAGGGCGTCCTTCTGCGTGTAGAGAATGTTGAAGAAATCCGCCAGCGGTGAGCCCGGATAGCCGGTATACAGGGAAAACCCGGCTTCGAGCCCGCCCTGGATGACGAGCTCGTTGCCGTTGAGAATTCGGTGGGTCATGCCTCTCCTCCGCGCCAATGTGCACGTTTGCGCAGAGTCTAGGCGCGGGGTAGCTTACCTTACAGATATAGAAATTATGGATTGGACCAATACAGTTTTCACGATGCCCAACTGTCATGGCCATCTGTTTGCGAACTGTACGGTCCCCGCGGAGGCGCCATGACCGAGACGCTCTACCGCCGCGTGGCGGACGACATTGCGCGCCAGATCGAGGAGGGGATGTACCGGCCTGGCGACCGCGTACCCTCCATTCGCCGCCTGGCCGGTCAGCTCGGGGTGAGCATCGCCACGATCCAGGCGGCCTACGATATGCTGGAGTCCCGGCGCCTGATCGAGTCCCGGCCGCAGTCGGGGTTCTACGTCCGGCATCCGGTGGATCCGGACACCGGCGAGCCGCCCATGGCCGAGGCCATCAATCTGCCCACCACGGTGTCCATCCGCAACGAGGCAACCGCGGCGTTGCAGCGTTGCGAGGGCGAGGGGGTGCTCAACCTGGGGGCGGCGCTGCCGGCGCCCGGCTTCCTGCCGCGCCGCCAGCTCCAGCGCATCCTCGGGCGGCTGTCGCGCCACTGTATCGATGAAATCGTCATGGCCCGGTTTGCCCCGGGGCTGGATTCACTGCGCCATGAAGTGGTCAAACGCCTCGCCGATGCCGGCTGCCACGTATCGCCCCAGGAGGTGGTGATCACCAACGGCTGTCAGGAGGCGCTGAATCTGTGCCTGCGCACGGTCGCGCGCGCCGGGGATACCATCGCCATTGAAAGTCCGGCCTACGTGGGGCTTCTGCAGGCCATCGAGTCGCTGGGGATGAAGGCGCTGGAGATCCCCACCCACCCCCAGGACGGCGTGAGCCTGGACGCACTCGAGCTCGCCTTGGAGCAATGGGACGTGCGTGCCTGCGCCTTTGTCACTGCCAACAGCAACCCCATGGGCGCATCCATGCCCGACGAGGCCAAACGGCGGTTGGTGGCGATGCTCGCCGAGCGCGAGATTCCGCTGGTGGAAGACGACGAGTTCGGCGACCTCAACTACAACCGCACGCGGCCGCGGGCGGCGAAGTCCTTTGACGAGAAGGGGCTGGTGCTCTACTGCTCGTCGATCTCCAAGTCCATTGCCTCCGGGCTGCGTGTGGGGTGGTGCTCGCCGGGGCGCTTCGAGAACAGCGTGGAGTTCCTGAAGTCCTTCAGCAGCGTGAGCAGCCCGCCGATCTGCCAGATGGCAGTCGCGGAGTTCATGTCGAGCGGCGGCTATGATCGCCATATAAGGCGGCTGCAAAGCGCCTACTCCGAGCAGGTGCAGCGTTTCATCGCGGCAGTCAGCCGGACGTTCCCGCGGGGGAGCACCGTCAGCCGCCCTCGCGGCGGCTACGTCCTGTGGGTGGGGTTGCCGGGTGGCGTCGACGCCGCGCTACTCCACGAACGGGCGCTGGCAGAGGGGGTCGGCATCATGCCGGGCCACCTTTTCTCCGCCTCGGGTAGCTTCCGCGACTACATCCGGCTCAATACGGCCGTGCCCTGGGGGGATGACGCGGAGCGGGCCATCGCCACGCTCGCGCGTCTGACCGTGGAGCTCGCCGGGACCCTGCGTCACTGAACTAACCTTGCAGGCAGTATTGTCAGGTCTCAGCGCCACTGCGCGGTGGCTCGGCAAGGCGCGTGAGCGCTGGCGTGGCGAGCCCCACGTCAAGCGAACGCAACGCTGGCGAGGCGCCGCGCAGTGGCGCCCTGCGGGTGGCCGTGTGCGCCGCTGTGGTCTGCGTTGCTCGTCACTCATGCAGTCCATGCTGCACCACGCTCCTCGCGCCACTGACCATCGAAGCGAGTGACTCGGAATATCGCAAGCCCGTTGTGGCGGCATACCACGAAGGCCTGTCGAAGCGAACAGCGGCGCACACCGCCACTGAGACCTGACAATACTGCCTGCAAGGTTAGTAACCGCGATGCGACGAACGGCGTCAAGTTCGGCCGCTCGCTGCCGTTGCCCTGTTTGGGAAACGTTGCGCAGCACGTGTCGACACGTGCTGCGACAAGCCGGGGCGACAACGACGTAGCACAGAAGGGGGCAATGCTTCATGTCCATCGCGCGAAAGCTGATGCTCGCGTTTGGGGGCACGATCATCGTGGCCGTGACGGCCATGGTCCTGATTGCGGTCGGTGAGGCTCGCGACAACGCAGTCGAGGGGTTCACGAAGGCCAGCCTGCGCGAGATCCGGCAGGTGGATGCGGCACTGACCGGATTCTTCGAGCAGGTCTCCCAGAACACCGCCTATCTGGCGCGGAATCCGGCGGTGCGCTCAGCCGGCGGGGGGATTACCGGCTACGTTGATAACCCCGAGAGCGTGCAGATGACGCCGGAGCGCAATGGCGGCGTGGAGGCGGACATCTACCGGGTCTACGAGCGCTTCGCCGAGACGCATCCCGGCTTCGCCTATGTCTACATGGGCACGGAGGAGGGCGGTTTCGTCCAGTGGCCGAAGGGTGAGAGTGGTGCACGCTACGATCCCCGTGCGCGGCCCTGGTACAAAAAGGCAATGGCCTCACCCGGTGACGTCGTGATGACCGGGGCGTACTACTTCGAAACCGACGATGCCACACTCGTGAGCCTCGCCCGCACGGTCCGCGGTGAAGACGGCACCGTGATCGGTGCCCAGGGCCTGGACGTCTCGCTGGCGGCGCTCACCGAACGTGTCCGGCAGATCCAGTTCGGCGACAGCGGGTATCTCATGCTGGTCGAGGATTCCGGCACCGTGCTGGTGGACCCGCGCAATCCGGCGCACAACTTCGAGGCACTCGGTGAGCTCGACGGCGATGCCTATGGAAAGCTCGCCGAACGTGATGGTGGCAGCCTGCTGGTATCCATCGATGGTGAGGCCTACCAGGCCAACGTCTACACCTCGCCCGAGCTTGGCTGGAAGTTCATCGGCCTCATCCCGCGAAGTGAAATGATGGCCGCGGCGAACCGCGTGACGGTGAAGATGCTCGTCGCCGGCGTCGTCCTGGTGGTGCTGGTCGTTGGCGTGGCGCTGCTGATTGCCCGTTACCTGACACGTCCCATCGTCAACGTGACCGAGAAGATGCGCGATATCGCCGCCGGCGAGGGCGACCTCACGCAACGGTTGCCGGTCCACGGGCGCGACGAGATGGCGGATCTCGCCGAGCAGTTCAATGCCTTCGTGGACAAGGTTCGCCGGGCGATTTCCGAGGTCAACGGCACCACCCACCAGCTCGCCTCCGCTGCCGACGAGCTCAATCACGTCGCCGCCCAGACCCAGAAATCGGTACGCGAGCAAAGCAGCGAGACCGACCAGATCGCCTCGGCGATCAACGAGATGACGGCGACGGTGCAGGAAATATCGCGCAATGCCACCGAGGTGGAGTCCGCCGCCTCCCAGGCCGACGAACGTGCTCGTGACGGTAACCGTGTGGTCGCGGAAAACCGTGACTCCATGGACACTCTCGCGGCCGATATCGAGCGTACATCGGAGGCGGTCACTCAGCTCTCGGCCCGAAGTGACGAGATCCGCACCGTGCTGGACGTCATTCAGGAGGTGACCGAACAGACCAATCTGCTTGCGCTGAACGCTGCCATCGAAGCGGCGCGCGCCGGTGAGCACGGGCGGGGCTTCGCGGTCGTCGCCGAGGAGGTGCGGGCGCTCGCCAAGCGGAGCAACGAATCGGCCGTGCAGATTCGCGAAATCATCGACGGTCTGACCTCCGACACGTCATCCGCGGTGGAGACCATGCGTCAGTCCCAGGAGCGCTCCGGCCGCAATCTCGAGCGCGCCAATGCGGCCGGGGAGTCGCTCGCTGCCATCGAGGCGGCGGTCAGCCAGATTCACACCCAGATCACCCAGATCGCCACTGCCGCTGAGGAGCAGAGCCAGGTGGCCGAGGAGATCAACCGCAACGTCACCCAGATCGTCGATGCCGCCGGTCACAGCGCCGAGGGCATGGATCAGACGCGCACGGCCAGTGACGAGCTCGCTCGCATGGGCGAGACGCTGCGCGAGGTCGTCGGCCGCTTCAAGGTGTGATACAGGGCTGATTGGCCGGCGTGCCGCTGCCGTGGCACGCCGGGACACTCGCGGGGAAGCGGGTGGCCTGATACCATCCGCGGTCGTTCGTGGCGCTGACGCCGCGCGGTAGGCCCGACCCACATCCATGCAGACCCGCGATTTCCATTTCGATCTGCCCGAAGAGCTGATCGCCGATCGCCCGCTCGAGCGTCGCAGTGCCAGCCGCCTGCTTTGCTTGGACGGCGCAAGCGGTGCGATCGCCGATCGCCACTTCACCGACCTCGCCGGACTGCTGGAACCTGGCGACCTGCTGGTACTCAACGATACCCGCGTAATCCCGGCGCGTTTGCACGGGTACAAGGCGAGCGGCGGGCGGGTCGAGGTTCTGGTCGAGCGCGTTACCGGCGCACACGAGGCGTTGGTGCACCTGCGTGCCAACAAGGCGCCGAAGGCGGGGGCGAGGCTGACGTTGGAGGGCGCGATCGAGGCGGAAGTCGTCGGTCGCGAGGGCACGCTCTTTCACCTGCATTTCGCCGGAGCGACGCCGCTGCTGGAGCTGCTCGAGCGTCACGGCCACATGCCGTTGCCGCCCTATATCCGTCGCCCGGATGCCGCAATGGACCGCGAGCGCTATCAGACGGTATTCGCCGAACGCCCCGGAGCGGTGGCTGCACCCACCGCGAGCCTGCACTTCGACGACGCGCTGTTCGCCCGGCTGGCGGCAACCGGGGTGGACACCGCGCGGCTGACGCTGCATGTCGGGGCGGGGACGTTCCAGCCCGTGCGCACGGACGACATCAGCGCGCACCAGATGCATAGTGAGTGGCTGGATGTACCGAATGCGGTCTGCGAGGCGGTCGCCCGAACGCGTGAGCGTGGCGGGCGGGTCGTCGCCGTGGGGACCACGGTGGTCCGGGCCTTGGAGACGGCGGCGCGGGACGGTGCTTTCACGCCATTCACCGGCGAGACCGACATCTTTATCTATCCCGGGTACCGCTTCCGGATCGTCGATGCCCTCATCACCAATTTTCATTTACCGGAATCGACGCTGATCATGCTGGTGAGCGCTTTCGCCGGCCGTGAGCGCGTGCTCGCCGCCTATCGACATGCGGTGGCGGCGCGCTACCGCTTCTTCAGCTATGGAGACGCCATGTTCATTCATCCGCCGGCGCCGGAGGCGTGCCGATGACGTTGGGCTTTGACCTCATCGCCCGCAGCGGCGGCGCGCGTCGCGGCGAGTTGCATTTCCGGCGCGGCGCGCGTGTGCCCACGCCAGCGTTCATGCCTGTGGGTACGTATGGCACGGTTAAAGCCATGACGCCTGAGGAGCTGGAGTCACTCGGCGCGGGCATCATCCTTGGCAACACTTTCCACTTGTGGCTGCGACCGGGCACCGAGATCATCCGGGCGCACGGCGATCTCCACGACTTCATGGCCTGGCAGGGGCCAATCCTCACGGATTCCGGTGGGTTTCAGGTCTTCAGCCTGGGCAAGATGCGCAAGATCACCGAAGAGGGGGTGCATTTCCGTTCCCCGGTGGACGGCGCGAAGGTCTTCATGGGGCCGGAGGAGTCCATGGCGGTACAGCACGCGCTGGGCTCCGACATCGTCATGATCTTCGACGAGTGCACGCCGTACCCGGCCACGGAGGACGAAGCTCGGGTGTCCATGGAACGCTCTCTGCGCTGGGCGGCGCGCTCACGCTCGCATCACGACAGCCTGGGCAATCCCAGCGCGTTGTTCGGCATCGTCCAGGGCGGCGTCCATGAGCCGTTGCGTGCCGAATCGCTGGAAGGGCTCACCGATATCGGTTTCGACGGATATGCCATCGGAGGCCTCGCGGTGGGGGAGCCGGCCGGCGAACGCCAACGCATGCTGGAGTATCTCGATCCGCGCCTGCCGGCTCAGCGGCCGCGTTATCTCATGGGAGTCGGCAAGCCGGAGGACATCGTCGAGGGGGTGCGTCGGGGCGTGGACATGTTCGATTGCGTGATTCCGACGCGAAACGCCCGCAATGGCTTTCTCTACACTGATACAGGGGTGATGCGGATCCGCAATGCACGCTTCGCCAGGGACACGCGGCCCGTTGACGAGAGCTGCGGATGCTACACGTGCCGACACTACAGCCGCGCGTATCTGCGCCATCTCGACCGCTGCAGCGAGATTCTCGGGGCACGGCTGAATACGTTGCACAACCTGTACTACTTCCAGCGCCTCATGCGCGAGATGCGCGCGGCCATCGAGGCTGACCGCTTCGAGGCGTGGGCCGGGGAGTTTTACGCCAAGCGCCAGGGCGTATGACATAATGCGCTCTTTTGCGGGGCCGGGAACCGGGGGTGGCTCGCCGATGTCTCCTGCCGGTATGCCCTTAGCAAGCACCTTTGAATCTACGAGGAGCAAGGCATGAATTTCCTGATTTCCGATGCGCTCGCCCAGAACGGCGGCCAGGGGGCCCCGGGCGGCACGCTCACCAGTCTGATATTCCCTATCGCGCTCATCGCCATCTTCTATTTCCTGCTCATCCGCCCGCAGCAGAAGCGCGCCAAGGAGCACAAGAAGCTGGTGGAGGGTCTGGCGAAGGGGGACGAGGTGGTCACCAGCGGCGGTATCGCCGGCAAGGTCACCGACGTCGGCGAGACGTTCGCCAGCGTCGAAGTCGCCAACAATGTGGAGCTCCGGCTGCAGAAGAGCGCCGTCGCCCAGGTGCTACCCAAGGGCACGCTGAAGCAGAAGCTCGAAAAGGGTGATACGGGCCAGGGTGCCAACGCCAAGAAGTCCGATAAGTCCGAGGGGAAATAAGACCGCCGTGACCAGGGAGTCGGCATGAGCAACCGCTACCCGCTATGGAAGTACCTCATCCTCATCGTCGTGTTGGTGGTGGGGGTGATCTACGCGCTGCCAAACCTCTACAGCGGGGACCCGGCGCTACAGATATCCACCGACGAGGGTGAGCCGCCGGCGGAGACGGTGCAGCAACGCATCGTCGATCGCATCGATGAAATAGGCTTCGACGTCAAGGGCACGGAGGTCCGCGACGGTCGCTTCCTGGTTCGTCTCAACAGCACCGAGGCGCAGCTCGAGGCCAAGGACGAGCTCGCCCTGGCGCTTGGCCAGGGATACACCGTGGCGCTCAATCTCGCGCAGTCGACACCGCAGTGGCTGCGTGAGCTCAGCGCCGAGCCGATGTTCCTGGGCCTGGACCTGCGTGGCGGTGTGCACTTTCTCATGGAAGTGGACGTCAATGCGGCGCTCGAGCAGCGCCTCGAACGCTACGTGAACGAGTTCCGCACCGGTCTGCGCGAGGCGCGTATCCGCTACGGTGACATCGCTCTGGACGGCCGCCGCCTGCAACTGGCTTTCGCTGACGCCCAGGAGCGTGAGCAGGCATTCCAGGCACTGCAGGGTGATTACCCGGAGCTGGAGTTCGCCGCGCGCGAGAACGATGGCCAGTTCTGGCTGGACGCGACGTTGCCCGAGGAGGAAGTTCGCGAGATCGTGGACTTCGCCGTGCAGCAGAACGTCACCACGCTGCGTAACCGCGTCAACGAGCTCGGCGTCGCCGAGCCGGTCATCCAGCGTCAAGGGCGTGACCGCATCGTGGTGCAGCTCCCCGGTGTGCAGGACACGGCGCGGGCGAAGGACATTCTCGGCGCAACGGCGACGCTGGAGTTCCGGCCCGTGGCCATGGATCACTTTCCGTACAATCGCGGCGGCGACCAACCGGCCCCCCCGGGCACCGAGGTCTACCCGCAGCGCGACGGCGGCACCGTGGCGCTGGAGACGGATACCATCCTCACCGGTGAATACATCACCGACGCCCAGTCCGGACTGGATCAACGCACCGGCCAGCCTGAAGTGGTCATCCGCCTGAACGGGGCCGGCGGCGATCTCATGAGCCGTTTCACCGCCGAGCACGTCAACGACTACATGGCGGTGTTGTTCATCGAGACGCAGACGCTCACCGAGCGCGTGGGCGGCGAGCTCCAGCGTCGTCAGGAGACCACCCGCGAGGTCATCAGTGTCGCCCAGATCCAGGAGCAGCTCGGCAGCCGCTTCCGGATCACCGGCCTGGAGAACCCCCGCGAAGCGCGTAACCTGTCGCTGCTGCTGCGGGCCGGCTCGCTGGCGGCACCCGTGCAGATCGTCGAGGAGCGCACGGTCGGCCCGAGCCTCGGGCAGGACAACGTCGATCAGGGCTTCAATGCCGTGGTGGTCGGCTTCCTGCTGGTCGTGGTCTTCATGGCGCTGTACTACAAGGTATTCGGGCTGGTCGCCGATGTGGCGCTGTTCGCCAACCTGGTGCTGATCATCGCCGCGCTGTCACTGCTGCAGGCGACACTGACGCTGCCGGGTATCGCGGGCATCGTGCTCACCGTCGGCATGGCGGTGGACGCGAACGTGCTCATATTCGAACGCATACGCGAGGAGCTGCGTGCCGGCGCAACGGCCCGTACGGCCATCGATGCCGGCTACGGCAAGGCGCTGTCCACCATCGCCGACGCCAACATCACCACGCTCATCGCCGCCATCGTGCTCTTCGCCTTCGGCACCGGGCCGGTGAAGGGCTTCGCCGTGACCCTGTCCATCGGCATCGTGACCTCCATGTTCACGGCTATCATGGGCACCCGCGGGCTGGTGAATCTCATTTACGGCAATCGCCGCAAGGCGAAACTGGCCATATAGGCGCAGGGAATTCGCATCATGGACTTGTTCAAGCGAGAAACCCGAATCGACTTCATTGGCAAGCGCCGTATCGCCGCTGTCGTCTCCCTGCTGCTGATCGCCATTGCGATCGCCTCGCTGGCGATCCGCGGGCTCAACTTCGGCCTGGACTTCACCGGCGGCACGCTGGTGGAGGTCGGCTACGAGGCGCCGGTGGAGCTCGGGGAAGTGCGTACCGACCTCGCCGACGCCGGGCTGGACGGCGCCGTGGTGCAGTACTTCGGCACCTCACGGGACGTGCTCATCCGTATCCCCCCGGACACCGCCACCGGTGAGCGCGTCGGCGACCGCGTGCTCGCTGCCGTGCAGGACGACGGCACGGGGGCCGAGCTGCGGCGAGTGGAATTCGTCGGACCGCAGGTGGGTGAGGAGCTCAAGGAGAAGGGCGGGCTCGCTATGCTCTATGCGCTCGCCGGCATCCTCGCCTATGTGGCTTTCCGTTTCGAGTACCGTTTCGCGCTCGGTTCCGTTGCCGCGTTGGTCCACGACGTGACGATTACCCTCGGGTTCTTCTCGGTGACCGGCGTCGAGTTCGATCTCACCGTGCTGGCGGCGTTGCTCGCGGTGATCGGTTACTCGCTCAACGACACCATCGTGGTGTTCGACCGGATACGCGAGAATTTCGTGCGCGTGCGAAAGGGCACGCCCATGGAAGTGGCGAATATGTCCATCAACCAGACCCTTGGGCGGACCCTCATGACCTCCGTGACCACCCTGGTGGTGGTAGTGGCTCTCGCGGTGCTCGGTGGCGAGCTCATCAAGCCATTCGCCGAGGCGCTGGTGGTCGGTATCGTCATCGGCACGTTCTCGTCGGTCTTCGTGGCGAGCACCCTCGCGCTCGCGCTCGGGGTCAGCAAGGAGGACCTGATCCCCCCGGAGAAGGAGGGCGCGGATCAGGAGGAGCTGCCGTAGCCGGCTGAACGGGTTGGCGGGGCGGCGTATGTCGGCGCCGTACGTCGGCGCCGTGTCATTCGTCGCTCTTCAAATCATCACCGCCACGTAACACACCGCTTCCATGATGGCGCCGAACCCTACCGGGAGGCGCCTCATGGTGGCAGTCCACTGGCCCGAGCAGCTCGACTTCCGCACGGTGTTCATCTCCGATACCCATCTGGGGTTCCGGGGGGCGCGCGCGGATTTACTGCTTTCCTTCCTCGAACAGGTGCGTTGCCGCGAGCTTTATCTCGTCGGCGACATATTCGACATCTGGGAGATGCAGCGTCGTGGCATCTACTGGCCCGCGGCGCACAACGCCGTCCTGCGGCACATTTTCGAGCTCGCCCGTCAGGGGACGCGGGTCGTCTACGTGCCGGGCAATCACGACGAGATGCTGCGGCAGTACGCCGGCAGCATCATCGAGTATTTCGAGATTCACCGCCGGACCGTTCACGAGACGGCGGACGGCCGGCGCCTGCTCGTGCTCCACGGCGACGAGTTCGACGCGGTGGTGCAGTGCTCGCGGCTCATTGCGATGCTCGGCAGTCGTGCCTACGACTGGCTGTTATGGGCCAACACGTGGGTTAACGCCATCCGTCGTCGACTCGGTTTTCCCTATTGGTCACTGGCCGGCCATCTCAAGCACCGGGTGAAGAACGCGGTCAATTACATCAGCGACTTCGAGGTCGCCGTGGCGCGGGAGGCGCGACGCCATGATCTCGATGGTGTGGTTTGCGGCCATATCCATCACGCCGAAATCCGCCCCATCGACGGTGTGCTCTACTGCAACGACGGTGACTGGGTGGAGAGTTGTACCGCCCTGGTCGAGGATCACAATGGGCGGCTGTCCATCCTGCCGTGGGCGTCATGGCGGGCCGACGGGCTGTCGGCGTCGGCGGTGGCGACGGGGCGGGCGGCATGAGGATCGTGATCGTCACCGACGCGTGGAAGCCCCAGGTCAACGGCGTTGTCACCACGCTATCGCGGGTAAGCGAGCAGCTTCGCCGGCAAGGGCACGAGGTGCGGTTGATCACCCCTGAGGGAAGACGCACCTGGCCGATGCCCGGGTATCCGGAGATTCGTCTCACGCGCCGCCCGGGCGCCGCCGTGGCCAGCGAGCTCGACGCCATTGCACCGCAGGCGGTGCACATCGCCACCGAGGGACCGCTCGGCATGGCGGCGCGGCGGCACTGCCTGCGCCGGCGTTGGCCGTTCACCACCGCTTGGCATACCCAGTTCCCGCAGTACGTGCGCTTGCGTCTACCGGTGCCCGAGGCGTGGACCTACCGGTTGTTGCGGCGCTTTCACGATCCTGCCGAGCGCACGCTGGTCCCGACGCCGAGCATGCGTGACGAGCTTGCCGCACATGGCTTCCGGCACCTGCTCGTGTGGTCGAGAGGCGTCGACACCAGTGTCTTTCATCCGGGGTACGCGGACGTCTTCGCCGACCTGCCCCGCCCGGTGAGCATTTATGTCGGGCGGGTCGCCGTGGAGAAAAACCTCGAGGCGTTTCTCTCCCTGCCGGCAGCCGGCACGAAGGTCGTGGTCGGTGACGGGCCGGATCGGGCGGGTCTGCAAGCGCGCTATCCGCACGCCGTATTCACGGGCTATCGCTACGGCGAGGACCTCGCGGCGAGCATCAGCTCCGCGGACGTGTTCGTTTTCCCGAGCCGGACGGACACGTACGGACTCACCATGCTGGAGGCCATGGCCTGTGGCACACCGGTTGCGGCATACCCTGTCACCGGGCCACGGGACGTCGTCGAGGAGGGTGTCACCGGTGCACTGGACGAGGATCTCGGAGCAGCCGTGGCGCGGGCGTTGCAGTTGCCTCCGGAGGCGGCGATCGCTTATGCGGGGGCGCGTACGTGGGACGCCTGCGCCGAGGCACTGCGCGCCGCCCTGGCGCCCATCGGCGGGGGCGGGCCGCAGGACGCGGTGGCGGATGAGCTGCCGGATTGAGCGCTGCCGCGAGTGCGCTCAGCAGCGCAGGTCGTCGGTGAGATGCGGGGTTATATGGCGGAGCAGGTCGGCGTGTAGCTTGAGGCTGCCAGCGACCACGTTGCCGCTTTTCAGGTAGCCATTGTCGCCGGCGAAATCGCTGACTATGCCGCCAGCCTCCTGGATCAGCAGCACACCGGCGGCGATGTCCCACGGGCTGAGGCCGAGCTCCCAGAACCCGTCCAGCCGGCCACAGGCCACGTAGGCCAGATCCAGGGCCGCCGAGCCGGCGCGCCGGATATCGCCGGTGCTGCCCATGATGGACTGGAACATGCCGAGGTAGGAGCCCTGGTGTTCCGGGTAGCGGAAGGGGAAGCCGGTACCGAGCAGCGCACCCTCAATGCTGCGCCGCGGGCGCATACGGATCCGTCGCCCCTCGATGGTGGCCCCGCCTCCGCGTGTGGCAGTGAACAGTTCCTGGCGTACCGGGTCGTAGATGACGGCCACTTCGGGGGCACCGCGATGGAGTAGCGCAATGGAAACCGCGAAGTGCGGGAATCCGTGGAGGTAGTTGGTGGTGCCGTCAAGCGGGTCGATTACCCAGAGGTAGTCGCCATTCGCCTTGCCGCCGTACTCCTCGCCGAGGATGCCGTGGTCCGGGTAGGCCCGCTTGAGCGTCTGCACGATCTCGCGCTCGGCCATGCGATCGACGTCGCTGACGAAGTCGTTGTTGCCTTTGGCTTCGACATGCAGGCGATCGAGGCGGTCCATGTTGCGAACAATGACGTTACCGGCGCTGCGCGCGGCGCGCACGGCGATGTTGACCATCGGGTGCATGGATGACTCGCGTGTTGGGGGTCAATGGACAGCCGGCAAGCATAGCAGCAATAATACGTCATTGTCCCATTCGACTTCGCGGTCGCGGATCATGTCGCTCGCCGATATCCATGTCCTCCTGGTGGGGACCACGCACCCCGGTAATGTCGGTTCCGCCGCCCGGGCCCTCAAGACCATGGGGCTCGAACATCTGCATCTGGTGGACGGCTGTGCGGTGGACGAGCAGGCGTACGCGACCGCCGGCAGCGCCGATGATGTGCTCGCGGCGATGCGCCGCCATGTCGCGCTCGGCGACGCACTTGCCGGGATGGCGCGGGTCTACGGCGTGACCGCGCGCGAGCGGCGCTACGGGGTGCCGGCCCTGACGCCACGAGAGGCCGCGGCCGAGATCGCCGCATTGGGTGTCGGGAGCCCGGTGGCATTGCTCTTCGGCCGCGAACACTCGGGGCTCACCAACGACGAGACGGGGCACTGTCACCGGTTGGTGCATATACCCGCGAACCCGGCGTACTCGTCGCTCAATCTGGCCGCAGCGGTGCAGGTGCTCTGTTACGAAATGCGCGTCGCCGCGATGGCGGATGCTACTCTGGCCGAAGCAGCGGAGGCGCCGGCTCCGGCAGAGCACGTCGCCGGGTTCTACGAGCACCTCTCGCGGGTGATGGCGCGCAGTGGTTATGCCGCGCCGGAGGATCAGCGCCATCTCATGCAGCGTTTGCGGCGGCTTTTCAACCGGTCGGTTCCGGAACGGGCCGAGATCAACATCCTTCGTGGCATTCTGGCGGCGGTCGAGCGCCGTTTGCCACCGGATGGCAGTGGCTGAGGATGGCCAGGTATACTGTGTTTATGAGCCAGCGATCGATCTGCTTGCACGCGCCGATGCACTGTATCTAGGGGGCGAGCCGGCCCCTTGAAGGGGTGGTGCGTCCCCATGTCCCGCCGTTCGTATTGCCTCATCCATCGTCTGGGACATCGCGAGATCATGTTCGACCGTATCAAGCAAGACATCGCCTGCGTCTTCGATCGGGACCCGGCGGCGCGTAACGTCTTCGAGGTGCTGACGAGTTATCCCGGCGTGCACGCGCTGATCATGCACCGCTTCAACCACTGGCTGTGGTCCCGCGGGTTGCGCTGGCTCGCCCGTTTCCTGTCACTGTTCGCGCGGTGGTTCACCGGTATCGAGATCCATCCGGGCGCCCGGATCGGGCAACGCTTCTTTATCGACCACGGCCTCGGGGTGGTGATCGGTGAGACCGCCGAGATCGGTGACGACGTCACCCTTTACCAGGGCGTGACGCTGGGCGGAACGTCCTGGGAGAAGGGCAAGCGCCACCCGAGCCTCGGTAATGACGTGGTCGTCGGTGCCGGAGCCAAGATTCTCGGACCGATCACCGTCGGCAACGGGGCGCGCATCGGCTCCAATGCCGTGGTGGTCAAGGACGTGCCGGAGGGGGCGACCATGATCGGCATTCCCGCGCGCGTGGCACGCCGACGCGAGGAGCCGACCGACGAGGACCGCCGGCGCGAGGAGACGGCACGGCGCATAGGCTTCGATGCCTACGGCGCCACCCGCGACATGCCCGATCCGGTCGCCAATGCCATCAACGCGATCCTCGATCACGTCCACACCACGGATCAGCGAGTGGAGGAGATGTGCGCCGCATTGCGGAAGCTGGGGGCGGAGGTGAGCGACGAGCGTTTGCCGGATCTCGGCGACTGTGGAATGAACAGTGGCTCCGGGGAGGCCGCCCGCGAATCGCAGGACCAGACCGAGTCGGCTGCGACGAACAGTGGTGAGGCGCCGCGGACCGGCACGCAGTGATGGCGCGCTCCGAGCCCTTGTATCTGGACTACGCGGCCACGACGCCACCGGACCCCTTGGTGGTGGAGGCCATGCAGGTGTGGTTGCGGGGGCGGCCTGGCAATCCGGCGAGCCGCCATGCCGACGGCCGTCGGGCAGCGGCAGCGGTGGCGCGCGCGCGGGGGGATGTCGCGGGGTTGATCGGGGCGCAGCCGGAAGAGATCGTGTGGACGTCGGGTGCCACCGAGTCCAACAATCTCGCGTTGCTCGGCGCGGCACGGCACCAGCGCGCCCGTGGCCGTGGTGATCACGTTGTTACGCTTGCCACCGAGCATCGTGCGGTACTCGCGCCCTGCGAGGCGCTCGAGGCCGATGGTTTCTCGGTAACGCGTGTCATGCCTGCGGCGGACGGGAGCGTGGCACCGGCCGACGTGGCGGATGCCCTGACCGATCGTACCGTGCTCGTGTCGTTGGCTCCGGTCAACAACGAGACCGGCGTCATCGTTGATGTCGCGGGCATTGCCGAACGGGTCAAGGCGGGCGGAGCGCTCCTCCATCTCGATGCCGCACAGGCCGCCGGTCGTGTGCCACTCGATGTCACCACGCTGCCGGTGGACCTGATGTCGCTGTCGGCGCACAAGTGCTATGGGCCGCAGGGCGTGGGTGCCCTATACGTGCGCTCACGGCCGCGGGTCCGCCTGATGCCGCTGCTGCACGGCGGCGGCCAGGAGGGTGGCCTGCGTCCGGGCAGCGTGCCCGTTCATCAGGTCGTCGGCATGGGCGAGGCATGTCGGCTTGCCGGCGAGCGTCGCGTCGCGGACATGACCGCCCTCGCGAGCCTGCGGGATCATCTGTTGGCAGGGCTCGCGGAAATCGGCGGCGTGGTTCTGAACGGACGGCGGGACGGGAGTCCGCATGTGGTGAACATCAGCCTGTTGGGCGTGCAGGGGGAAGCCCTCATATCTCTGTTGGGGGATTTGGCGGTGTCCGCCGGATCGGCCTGTTCAGCGGCGGCACGACGGCCTTCCCACGTGCTGCGTGCCATGGGCCGGCCGGATGCTCTGGCTCATGCGTCACTGCGTGTGAGCCTCGGTCGCGGAGTGGACGTGGCGGATGTGGGCGAGGCCGTTGGCCGTATCCGCGCGGCGGTAGCGCACCTGCGGCGTTTTTCTCCGGTTTGGCGGCGCCTGGCGGCGGGGGAGTCCGTGGCTTCCGTGTACGCGACGGCGACCCCCTTGACTGTATTATGAGAACCGTTGAAATGGGCACATTGGATCCGGCGTTGCGCGAAGAGTTCGGCGATGCCGTAGCCGAGCGCTTCGCGGCACCGGCCCACGCCGGCGCGCCGGCTGACGCCGAGGGGTGGGTGAGTGCGGAGGCCGGACGGCTCGGTAGTGGTGCAGTCGTGGCTTTCTGGCTGCGCGGTGATGCGACGCGAGTCGACGAGGCCCGTTTCGAGGCATTCGCGGACCCTGCCGTGATTGCCGCCGCCGAATGGGCGTGCGAGCGCGCCGAGGGCTCCGCACCCGGGGAACTTGCCGGGATAGAGGGGCGTCGAATTGCCGAGATACTGGCATTGCCGGTGGCGCGCGCCGGCGGTGCGTTACTGGTCGAGGATGCGCTGCGGGCGACCCTGTGTCGTCTGGCCCCGGCATGAGCCGGGGCGAGCGCAGTCGTCATCAACGAGCGAGGTGGTTTTAGCAATGAGCATTCAGGTCACCGAACGGGCTGCCGACCACATTCGCCGGTCGGTCGACCGGCACCAGGACAGCATTGGTCTGCGTCTGGGCGTGCGGACGTCCGGATGCTCGGGATTCATGTATACCGTCGACTATGCCGATCGCGTCGACGACGGTGATACGGTGTTCGAGCAGCACGGGGTGAAGGTGGTCGTCGACGGCAAGAGTCTTCCGTTTCTTGAGGGCATCGAGCTCGACTTCGTGCGCGAGGGCATTAACGAGCGTTTCGCGTTCCGTAACCCCAACGTCACCGCCGAGTGCGGCTGCGGCGAGAGCTTCTCGATCTGATCCGGACCGCCGCAGCGGTCGTGGCCCGCTCAATTGCTCGCCCTGGCGGGGCAGGTTAGACTGTGCGGCCTCATGAGTAGTGGCCCGGCGGCCGTTTGCCCGCCGGGGCCACGCGCCACGCTGAACCCAGTCTGACCGAATACGGAGTTGCCGAATGGCCGTTGAACGCACCCTGTCGATCGTCAAGCCCGACGCCGTGGCCAAGAACGCCATTGGCGAGATCTACAGCCGCTTCGAGAAGGCGGGTCTGAAGATCATCGCCGCGAAGATGCTGCATCTCAGCCGCGAACAGGCGGAAGGCTTCTACGCGGTGCACCGCGAGCGTCCGTTCTTCAACGACCTGGTCGGCTTCATGATCTCCGGTCCGGTGGTCGTGCAGGTGCTCGAGGGCGAGGACGCTATCCGCAAGAACCGCGAGGTGATGGGGGCGACCAACCCGGCGGAGGCGACGGCGGGTACGATTCGCCACGACCTTGCCGAGACCATCGATGCCAACGCTGTTCATGGCTCGGACGCGCCGGAGACCGCCGAGACCGAGATCGCGTTCTTCTTTACCAACGATGAGCTCTGCCCCCGCGATTGAACCCGCCCGGGGCGCCACCCCGGGGCGGGTGAATTTGCTGGATCTCGATCGGCAGGGGCTGCGCGATTTCTTCGCCGGCCTCGGCGAAAAGCCGTTCCGTGCGGTGCAGCTACTCAAGTGGCTGCACCAGCGCCGGGTTACGGACTTCGCGGCCATGACGGATCTCAGCAAGGCTGTGCGTGCCCGGCTCGCGGAGTGCGCCGAAGCGCGCCTGCCCAGCCCGATCTTCGATCAGGAGTCGCGCGACGGCACGCGCAAGTGGGTTCTGTCGCTGGACGGCGGCAATGCGATCGAGACGGTATTCATTCCGGAGGCCGGGCGCGGCACGCTGTGCGTGTCCTCGCAAGTGGGCTGCGCGCTGGACTGCAAGTTCTGCTCGACCGCGCAGCAGGGTTTCAATCGGAACCTTACCACCGCGGAGATCATCGGCCAGGTGTGGTTCGCCCAGCAGGCCCTGGATGCGGAGGGGCGCGATCGGCGCGTCACCAACGTGGTGCTCATGGGGATGGGCGAGCCTCTGGCGAACTACCGGAACGTCCTCGCGGCGACCAATCTGATGGTCGACCAGCACGCCTACGGACTATCTCGCCGCCGCGTCACGCTCTCCACTTCCGGGCTCGTGCCCAACCTCCGGCGTCTCGCCGATGACAGCGACATCAGCCTGGCCGTGTCGCTGCATGCGCCCAACGACGCATTGCGGGACGAGATCGTGCCGGTGAACCAGCGCTATCCGCTGGCTGAGTTGCTCGACGCCTGTCGCCTCTACGTGGAACGCACGCCGCACCACCGCATCACCTGGGAGTACGTGATGCTCGATGGCGTTAACGACAGCGACGAGCACGCCCGAGAGCTCGCGCGACTGCTCGAGGGTATTCCGTCGAAGATCAACCTGATTCCCTTCAATCCATTCCCGGGCGCACGCTATCGCTGTTCGAGCCGTGAGCGTATCGAGCGCTTCTCTGCGCTGCTGCAGCGCTCGGGCTATATCACCACGGTCCGGCGCACTCGTGGTGACGATATCGACGGTGCCTGCGGCCAGCTGGTCGGTCAGGTGGAGGACCGCATTCGCCGGCATCCGCGCTGGGGCGGAACAGGGGAAAACCGCGCATGACATGGCTGCGATTCGGGCAGGCTCTCTTGCTGGCGCTCGCACTGGTCGGTTGTGCTACCACGCCGGATACGGGCCAGCCCGACGAGCCGCCGAATACCGCTGCGGAGAAGGCATCCCAGGCGAATACCCAGCTCGGCGTGCGTTATCTGCGCGACGGCGAGCCGCAGAAGGCGCTACGCAAGCTCCAGAAGGCGATGCGGCAGAACCCGCAGAATGCGAGTGCGTATACGGTGGCCGGTGTTGTCTACGAACGGCTGGACGAACCCGAGCGGGCCGCCAGTCATTACGAGCAAGCCGTGGATCTTGCGCCCAACAGCGGGGCCGCGCTCAACAACTATGGCCGTTTTCTCTGCGATCGCGGCGAGCTTGACCGCGCATTCGAGCTGTTCCAGCGTGCTGCGGACAACCCGCTGTACGAGCGTTCGGAGCTCGCGCTTACCAATGCCGGCGTTTGTGCGCTCGGTGCGGGGCGGGAAAAGGTTGCGGAGGATTACCTGCTCCAGGCATTGAAGGCGAACTCCGGGTATCCGAGGGCGTTGCTGCGCATGGCGGAATTGCGCTACCGCCAGGAGCATTACATGAATGCGCGCGCTTTCTATCAGCGATTCCTCAGCGCCGAGAGCCAGACACCGGAGTCGGCCTGGCTGGGTATGCGTATCGAGCACGAGCTGGGTAACGAGGATGCCGTGGCGAGCTATCGGCTGTTGCTGACGAACCGCTTCCCGGAATCCGAGCAGACGCGCCGCATGCTGGAGTGGGAGAGCGATGGCAGGCTTTGAACCCCAGGTCGGCGAGCGCTCCGAGGATTCCGTTGGCGGACCGGGGCGCCGGTTACGCCTGGCGCGTGAGCGCCGCGAGCTCCCAATGGCTGCGGTGGCGGATGCGCTGCACCTGGAAAGGCGCATCGTGCAGGCCATCGAGGACGACGATTACGACGACCTGCCACCGGTTACCTTCACGCGGGGCTACCTGAGATCCTACGCCCGATTCGTGGACGTGCCCGAGCAGGAAGTTCTGGAGGCCTTCGACCGGCTCGGCATCCACGAGCGCCAGCCGCCCATCGCGCCCACCGAGGCGAGCGCACGGCGCAAGCAGGGGCTGCCTGCCGGGACGCCGTGGCTGCTGACCCTGCTGGCGGCGGCCGTTCTCGGAGTCGCGGGATGGTTCTGGTACCGCGATGGCGATCTCGGACCCATGCTCGCTCCGACAACGAACGATTCCGTGCCGGCGGAGAGTGGCCGCGAGACTGGTGCCGGCGAAGTCGCGACGTCGGAGGGCGTCGAGCCGTTGGTGGAGCTCGATGACCGTGAGCGCTCTGCCACGACGACCGAAACCGCGCGTGATACGCAGGCCGATTCCCAGGCGGAGGCGCCGCCCGCTGACGCAAATGATGCCTCCGCGCCGGCCAGCGGTGAGGCGCCGACTGCCGGCGCTGGCGAACGCGTGCCGGCGCCTGATGGCGAGCAGGCGGACGCGGGGGATGATATCGCGGAACCGGCCGCCGATGAGCGCCCGGACGGCAGTGATACGCAATCGCCGGCGGTTACCGACGAGAACCAGCCGGCAGACACGGCGGAGCAGGTGGCGTCGGCGAGCGGGGCGGATAGCGAGGCTACGGCTTCCACACCCTCCCCCGGGGCGACTGCCGGCCAGGGCGACACCGGCGCGGGTCAGGCGGCAACGACTGCCGGAACGCCAGAGTCGGCCGCCGGCGCTGACGAGGCAACGATGGCGGAGCCGGAAGCGTCCGCCGCGAGTGGTGACACCGAGTCGTCGCAACCGCCGCAGACGGGCTCGGGCGAGCTCGTTTTCGAGTTCAGCGGTGAGTCATGGATGGAGGTGACGGATGCCCGCGGCGAGCGTCTGCTCTTCGGCCTGGTTCGTGATGATGGCGGTCGTACGCTGCGTGGCGAACCGCCGTTCAGCATCGTGATCGGGGACGTTGGCGCTGTCAGCCTGCGGTATAACGGCGATCCGGTGTCACTGGAGGAGCGCGCGAGCGGCCGGGTGGCCCGCTTCTCGCTGGGCGAGGCGCCCTGAGTCGTCCGCACACGGGCCCGGCCCCGACAAGAGACCGAGACACGGAGAGACGGCCTTTGAGCACCAGCATGCAGAGCCTGCGCGGCTTCGGGGATATTCTGCCCGAGGCGAGCGTGCGCTGGCGTTTCGTCGAGGAGCGCCTGCGTCAAACCATCGCCGGATACGGCTACGACGAGATTCGTCTGCCGTTGCTGGAACGCACCGATTTGTTCGCCCGCTCCATTGGCGAAGTTACGGATATCGTCGAGAAGGAAATGTACACCTTCGAGGACCGTAACGGCGAGAGTGTGACCCTGCGGCCCGAGGGCACCGCCGGCTGTGTTCGCGCGGCGTTGCAGCACGGTTTGCTCCATGGTGCGCAGCCACGGTTTTGGTACATGGGTCCGATGTTCCGCTACGAGCGGCCGCAGAAAGGGCGGTTCCGGCAGTTCCATCAGATCGGCGCGGAGCTTTTCGGCCACGAAGGCCCCGACGTGGACGCCGAAATGATCCTGATGACCGGGCGCATGCTCCGTTCGATCGGCCTCGATGATATCCGCCTCGAGCTCAACACGCTGGCGACGCCCGCCGCACGGCAGATTTACCGTGAGAGGCTGCAGGCGCATTTCCGCGCCCATCACGAGACGCTCGACGAGGATGCCCGGCGGCGTCTCGAAACCAACCCGCTGCGCATTCTCGACAGCAAGAATCCGGCGATGGCGGAGATGATCGCCACGGCGCCCAGTCTCATGGATTTTCTGGATGACGAGTCCCGCGCGCATTTCGACGGCCTGCGCGAACTTCTCGACGCGGCGGGCCAACCGTATACGATCAATCCACGCCTGGTTCGCGGCCTCGACTATTACAGCCGAACCGTTTTCGAGTGGGTGAGCGACCGCCTTGGCGCCCAGGGAACGGTGCTCGCCGGTGGCCGCTACGATGGTCTGGTGGAGCAGCTCGGGGGGCGCTCGGTACCCGCGGTCGGATTCGCGGCCGGTCTGGAGCGGCTGGTGTCGTTGGTGGAAGAGGCCGGTGCCGGCCCCAAGGGGGCGGGTGTCGACGCCTACATGGTCGTCATGGGCGAGAACGCCCGCGCCGAGGCCACTCGCCTGGCCGAGCGGTTACGCGATCGCCTGCCCGCGTTACGATTGCTGGTCAATGGCAGTGGGGGTTCGTTCAAGAGCCAGTTCAAGCGTGCCGACCGTAGTCAGGCACGCTATGCGGTCATCGTGGCCGAGGACGAGCTCGCAGAGGGGCGCATCGGGCTCAAGGACCTGCGCGGCGGGGCAGAGCAGGAACGTGTCGACGAGGACGCGCTGGTCGCTCGGCTGGCGGCGCTGGCCGCCCGTCGGGACGGCGATATCGACCAAGGGGGCTAACGTGGCATACGAGACCGAAGAGGAACAGATTGAAGCCATCCGGCGTTGGTGGCAGGAGAACGGGCGCTCGGTAATCGCCGGTGTCGTCATCGCCATCGCGGGCGTGGTGGGTTGGCAGCAATGGCAGGCGTGGCAGGAGCGTCAGGCGCTGTCCGCCGCCTCTCAATACGATACGCTCGCCGCCCGTATATCGGCCGACCGTCCCGACGATGCGCTGAAGACCGCCGAGGCGTTGCGCGCCGACTCGTCAGGCAGCCCCTATGCGGCCATGGGCAGCCTCCGCCTCGGTCGCTACTTCGCTGACCGCGGCGAGTATGGCGCGGCTGCGGAGCAGCTGCGCTGGGTTCTCGACAACGTGGATATGCAGGCACTGCAACAGGTCGCACGACTGCGACTCGCGCAGGTGCTCGAGGCCGATGGCCAGCGCGAGGCGGCCCTGGAGGTCCTGAAACCGGTGCCGGAAGGGGCATTCGCAGCGCGTTTCCATGAGCTGACCGGCGATCTGCTGGCTGCCGCGGGCCGACGCGAGGAGGCAAGCACCGCCTACCAGGCGGCGCTGGAGACCAGCGACCTCGCCTCGCAGCGGCGCAGTTACGTGGAGCTCAAACTCTCTGACCTCGGTGGCACCGCGCCCGGGGAGACGTCCTGATGCGGTGGTTCTGGGCTGTGCTCGCAGCCGCACTCATGGTGGGTTGCGCAGGGCCGGATGCATTCGAGCGCAGTGAGGCGCCGGCCGTCGAGGTGGTCGGCGACCTGGCGCCGCAGCGGGTGTGGGAGCGCTCGGTGGGTGCGGCGGCCGGGTTGCAGGATCGCCTGACCCCGGCTTACGACGAGGGGCGCGTATTCGCGGCGTCCGCTGACGGTCGCCTGGTGGCGCTGGATGCCCAGAGTGGCGAGACGCTGTGGCAGCGCGAGCTCGAGGGACGCCTGTCCGGCGGCCCGGCCGCGGCGGATGGCTTGATCGTGATCGGTACCCGCGAAGGGGAAGTGATCGCCCTGTCCGCGCAGACCGGTGAGACGCGCTGGATCTCCGGGGTGACCAGCGAGGTGCTGGCGCCGGCCGCAATCGGCCAGGGAGTCGTCGCGGTGCGCACCAACGACGGGCGCGTATTCGCGCTGCAGCGCGATTCGGGGGAGCGATTGTGGCTGTATGACCGCAACGTGCCGACCCTTAGCGTGCGCGGACATAGCGCCCCCGTGCTGGTGGACGGCGGCGTCGTCGTGGGTTTCGACAATGGCCGCCTGGCCGCGCTGTCGCTCGGTGACGGCTCGCCCATATGGGAAGCCTCGGTGGCGGTGCCCCGCGGGCAGACCGACCTCGACCGCATGGTCGATATCGATGCGGATCCGCTGGTGCGCAGCGGCGCCGTCTTCGCCGTGGCCTATCAGGGCCGGGTGGCCGGTGTCTCGCTGGGTGAAGGCCGTGTCGCCTGGGCGCGCGAGCTCTCGGGGTATGCGGGGCTGACGCTGGTGGGGCGGCGACTGGTTGTGCCGGATGCCGATGGCCACGTCTGGGCACTGGACGCGAGCAATGGCGCCTCAGTATGGCGGCAGGACGTGCTCGAAGGTCTGGTGCTGACCGCCCCTGCGGTGCACGACGGTTACCCGGTGGTCGCCGGCAGCGACGGATTCCTCAACTGGCTGGCGGCCGACGATGGGCGCGTGCTCGCGCGCCGGCAGGTCGCCGGCACGCGCATCGCGAGCGCGCCCCTGGCGGCTAACGGGATGCTCTACGTGCTTTCCACCGGCGGTGAGCTCCAGGCCTGGCGGTTGGCGGACCGCTGAAATGTGCCTGGTGCTGGTGGCGGTCGGCTGCCATTCCCGCTATCCGCTGGTGGTGGCGGCCAACCGCGACGAGTTTCACGAACGCGCTGCCGAACCGGCCCACTGGTGGGACGACGAGGCGGTTCTCGCCGGTCGCGATCGTGAAGCCGGCGGCACCTGGTTTGCAGTCGATCGGTGCGGCCGTTTCGCCGCTGTGACCAACTACCGCGATCCTTCGCTGGGCTCGGCCGGACCCCGCTCCCGCGGCGAGCTGCCGCTGGCTTTGCTCCGCTACGATGATCTCGCCACCGGCATCGATGCCCTGGCCGCCGAATGCCGCACGTACAGCGGTTTCAATCTGATCGGCGGCGACCGGCACGGGCTCGTGTACCTGTGCAACCAGGACGACGGGCCGCGTCGGCTCGGCCCGGGGCTCTACGGGCTCAGCAATCATGTCCTGGATACTGCCTGGCCCAAGGTGCAACGGGGACGCGACCGTCTGGCCGGGTTGCTCGAGCAGTCGGAGCCCGGTATGGACGCGTTGCTCGAGATGCTCCACGACCGTACCCCCGTGTCCGACGATGCTCTGCCGGATACGGGCATTCCCTTGGAATGGGAGCGCCTGCTCGCCCCTATGTTCATCGTGGGGCGGCGTTATGGCACGCGGGCTTCGACCGTCTATCGGCTCGCGCGTGACGGAACCGCGGACTTCGCCGAACGCCGCTTCGACCGCGCCGGGCGACCGCGCGGCATTCGCCGCGAGCGTTTCCAGCCAATTGCACCCCCCGGGGGCCGGTGATAGGCTCGGTCCGCGCGCGACCGGCAGGGGCCGGCTTCGCTTGAGACTCGCGCCTGCGTGGCGGGAGGAGAGAACGCAGGACCGGGGTCGTAGCCGGGCCGGCGCCGCCCTCGCGGGCGCAGCGCGGACCGTGGGGACCTCGGCGGACCGAACTACGCCGGCAGGCGGGCAAGACCGAGGGAGTTCAATCCATGCGCATCATTCTTCTTGGACCTCCGGGAGCGGGTAAGGGTACCCAGGCGGCGGCGTTGTGCGAGGCCTATGCCATCCCCCAGATTTCCACCGGCGACATGCTGCGCGCGGCGGTCAAGGAGGGCACCCCGCTCGGGGTCGAGGCGAAGAAGGTCATGGACAGTGGAGGCCTTGTTTCCGATGACATCATCATCGGTCTCGTCAAGGAGCGCCTCGCGCAGCCGGACTGTGCGAACGGGTTCCTGTTCGACGGTTTCCCCCGTACCATCGCCCAGGCGGACGCGCTGGAAGCCGAGGGTATCGGTATCGACTACGTCATCGAGATCCAGGTGGATGACGAGGAGATCGTCCAGCGTATGAGCGGGCGCCGCGTGCACCCGGCATCCGGGCGCGTTTACCACGTCACACACAATCCGCCGCGCGTGGAGGGGCAGGATGACGAGACCGGCGAGCCGCTGGTCCAGCGTGACGATGACCGCGAGGAGACCGTCCGTAAGCGTCTCGACGTCTATCATGAGCAGACGCGTCCGCTGGTTGACTACTATCAGTCGCGGGCACAGAAGGGCGATGCCAGTGCGCCACGCTATGTCGTGGTGGACGGGCTCGGCGGCGTCGACGACGTCCAGGCGCGCATTCGCAACGCGCTGAACTGAAAATCGCATGGCGCCCCGGAATCCGGGGCGCACATGGACATTATCGCTGTCTATTCCCCGTCTTCTCCACTGGATGTTCCCCGGCTCGCCAAACGACGGAGTGCGGCCGCCAGCTTGGGGTTGTCACAGTCGTTGGCCGTCGCTTCCAGCAAACGGGCACTGTCAGCCCTGAGGTGTCGTGGACGGGCTCCGCGGCGTTGCAGTCGCGGTGGCTCGATCGTGATCCGGCAGCGTCTCGGCCGCTGGCCGATCTGCCACTGCGCGGCGTCCAGCAGCTCGGTCTGGCGGTAGCGCAGCTGCGAGGCCCATACGGGGGAATTCGCAACCAGTGCGAGCTCTTCGGCATCGAGCCGGGCGAGTTGCCACTCGCCGGCGAAATCCCGGGGCAGAACCTGCTGCAGCCGTCGTTGCTGACGTGCCAGCTCGCGTGTGCGCGCCCCCAGACGGGCCAGAGTCATGTCCCCGGGGCCGCGGAGAACGCCACGTAGCGCCCGGGGGCGCCCGTCCTTCTTGGATTGTCGCGCCATCAGCCCCACCTGATAATCATTCGGCAGATACGATATAGTACCGGCTTGTTCCGTGCCGGGGGTACCATGCCCGCCGCGCCAGACCACGCCAGCACAGCTCGGATGACTTCCCTATGTTAGGTGCCATTGCCAAGAAGGTCTTCGGCAGTCGCAACGAACGCGTGATTCGCCGTATGCGCAAGACCGTCCAGCGCATCAACGCGTTGGAGGCGGATCTGCAGCAGCTTGATGACGACGCGCTCGCTGGCCGGACCGGCGAGTTCCGCGAGCGACTGGACAAGGGCGAGAGCCTGGACGACCTCCTTCCCGAGGCGTTCGCAACCGTGCGCGAGGCCGCGCGACGGGTTCTCGGGATGCGCCACTTCGATGTGCAGCTCATCGGCGGCATGGTTCTCCACGAGGGCAAGATCGCCGAGATGAAAACCGGCGAGGGCAAAACCCTGGTGGCGACCCTGGCGGCCTACCTGAACGCGTTGCCGGGTGACGGCGTTCATATCGTTACCGTCAACGACTACCTCGCGCGGCGCGATGCCGAGTGGATGGGGCGGCTCTACCGTTTCCTCGGGCTGGAGGTGGGGGTGTCGGTTCCGGGCATGGACCCGGCGGCGAAGCGTGATGCCTATGCGGCAGACATCACTTACGGCACCAACAACGAGTTCGGGTTCGATTACCTGCGTGACAACATGGCGCTGCGGCTCGCCGATCGCGTCCAGCGGGAACGCTCATTTGCCATCGTCGACGAGGTGGACTCCATTCTCATCGACGAGGCGCGTACGCCACTGATCATCTCCGGACAGGCGGAGCAGTCCAGCGAGCTATACCAACGCATCGATGCACTGGTGCCCAATCTGACCCGGCAGGAAGAGGAAGAGGGGCCGGGCGACTACTACGTGGATGAGAAGGCGCGTCAGGTCTATCTCACCGAGGATGGTCAGGAGCGCGCCGAGACCGTGCTTCGGGAGGCCGGCATGCTGGGCGCGGAGGAGAGCCTCTACGACGCTCGCAACATCTCCATGGTCCACCACCTGAACGCTGCGTTGCGGGCTCACGCCATCTTCCAGCGTGACGTGCACTATCTCGTACGCGACGGCCAGATCGTTATCGTGGACGAGTTCACCGGCCGGGCCATGCCGGGGCGGCGTTGGGGGGACGGGCTGCACCAGGCGATCGAGGCCAAGGAAGGTGTGGAGATCCAGGCGGAGAACCAGACGCTCGCCTCGATCACCTTCCAGAATTACTTCCGCATGTACGACAAGCTCTCGGGCATGACCGGCACGGCCGATACCGAGGCGTACGAGTTCCAGCACATCTACGGGCTCGAAGTAGTGGTCATCCCCACGAACAAGCCCATGGTCCGCGAGGATCACCACGATCTCGTCTATCTAGGCCAGCAGGACAAGTACAAGGCGATCCTGGAAGACATTCAGGACTGCCATGAGCGCGGTCAGCCGGTGCTCGTGGGCACTACGTCCATCGAGGCCTCGGAACTGCTCGCCCGCGAGCTCAAGCGCGCCAAGGTGCCCCACGAGGTGCTCAACGCCAAGCAGCACGAGCGCGAGGCCGGCATCATCGCCCAGGCCGGGCAGCCGGGGGCAGTCACGATCGCCACCAATATGGCAGGCCGTGGTACCGACATCGTCCTCGGCGGCAATCTGGATGCGGAGCTCGCCGAGCTCGGGGAAGCCGACGAGGCGACGGTGGAGAAAGCCCGCGCGGACTGGCAGACACGCCACGACCGGGTGGTCGAGGCGGGCGGGTTGCACGTCATCGGCACTGAACGCCACGAGTCGCGTCGTATCGATAACCAGCTCCGCGGCCGCTCCGGCCGGCAGGGCGACCCGGGCTCGACGCGATTCTATCTTTCCCTGGAAGACAGCTTGCTGCGTATCTTCGCCTCCGAGCGCGTTTCCTCCATGATGCAGCGACTCGGCATGGAGGAAGGCGAGGCCATCGAGAGCGGCATGGTCTCGCGGGTTATCGAGAACGCTCAGCGCAAGGTCGAAGGCCACAACTTCGACATGCGCAAGCACCTGCTCGAGTACGACGACGTTGCCAACGATCAGCGACGTGTGGTCTATCAGCAGCGCGACGAGCTGCTGCGTTCCGAGGATATCTCGGAGACCATCACCGCCATGCGCGAGGATGTCGTCAACACAGTGATCAGCGAGCACGTTCCGCCGGGGAGCATCGACGAGCAGTGGAACATCCCCGGGCTCGAAGAGGCACTGGTTGCCGAGTTCAATATTCGTCTGCCGGTTCAGCAGTGGCTGGACGAGGACGACGACCTCCACGAGGAGACGCTGCGCGAGCGCATCCTCGAGCGTATCCAGGCGCAGTACGAGGAGAAGGAGCAGCAGATCGGCTCCGCGCTGATGCGCCAGGTCGAACAGAATTTCCTGCTGCAGGTGCTCGATTCTCACTGGAAGGACCATCTGGCGGCCATGGATCACCTGCGCCAGGGCATCCAGCTGCGGGGCATGGCGAGCCGCAATCCCAAACAGGAGTTCAAGCGCGAAGCCTTCGAGATGTTCCAGGAGATGCTCGAGGGCATCAAGCGCGAGACCATCAAAGTTCTCTCCCACGTCCAGGTGCGTTCGGAGGAGGAAGCCCAGGCGGCCGAGGAGGAGCGCCGGCGTCGCGAGGAAGCGGCGGAGCGGACGTTCCAGCACGCCGAGACGAACAGCTTGGACGATGGGCGTGAGGGAGCCGAGCGCGGGGACGAGCACCAGCCGTTCGTGCGCGAAGGGCGCAAGGTGGGCCGTAACGAGCCTTGTCCCTGTGGCTCCGGACGTAAGTTCAAGCATTGTCACGGAAAACTGGCCGGCTGAGTATGGCGGTTGGAAACGACAGTCTGCCGCGTCTTCATCCGGTTCCCGGGATTCGGGTGGCCGCGGTCGCCGCCGGTGTCCGCAAGCCCGGTCGCCTTGATCTCGCTCTCCTGGAGATGGCTCCGGGTGGCACCGCGGCGGCAGTGTTCACCACGAACCGCTTTCGCGCAGCGCCGGTGCAGGTGGCCGAAACGCATCTTCGTGATACTTCCCCCCGCTACCTGATCGTCAATACCGGCAATGCCAACGCTGGCACCGGCCCTGCCGGTGTTGACGATGCCCGCCGTTGCTGTCAAACGCTCGCGGAGATTGCGGGGTGTCGGGAGTCGGAAGTCGTTCCGTTTTCCACTGGCGTGATCGGTGAACCCCTGCCGGTGGCTCCGATCGTAGCGGGCATGCCTGCCGCCTTCGACGCGTTGGATGCGGATGGCTGGGCGGAGGCCGCCGAAGGCATCCTGACCACCGACACACGGCCGAAAGGGGCGAGCGAGCGCGTCACTATCGACGGCCAAACGGTGACCGTTACCGGAATCGCCAAGGGTGCGGGCATGATCAGGCCCAACATGGCGACCATGCTGGCCTTCATCGCGACCGACGCGGCGCTGGAGCCGGGGCTCGCCCGCCGTTTGCTGCGTGACGCCACGGCCGTGAGCTTCAATCGCATTACCGTGGATGGCGATACATCCACCAACGATGCCTGCACACTGCTGGCCAGCGGCCGCAGCGGGGTGCGCCTCGATGATGGCAATGCCGCCGGCTGCAAGGCGTTTGCCGCCGCCCTGGAGCGTGTTTGCGCGGCACTGGCCCGGGCGGTCGTGCGTGATGGCGAGGGGGCGACCCGGGAAATCCAGATCTCCGTCAGTGGTGCCGCCTCGGAAGCGGAGGCCGAGCGTGTCGCCTTCACTGTTGCCGAGTCACCGTTGGTGAAGACGGCGGTGTTCGCCGGTGACCCGAACTGGGGGCGTCTGCTCGCCGCCGTGGGGCGTGCGGGGATCGCCGACTTGGACGTGAGTCGCGTGCGTATAGCGCTGGACGACTACGTTATTGCGGAGGAAGGTGGGCGCACGCCAACCTATGATGAGCGCGAAGCTGCGCGACGTATGGCCGCCGAGGTCATCCCCGTACACATCGACCTCGACCGAGGTGATTCCAGCGCCACCGTGTGGACCTGCGATTTTTCCTACGAGTACGTGCGTATCAACGCCGACTACCGCACATGAGCGATCGCGAGGCCGCTGACGAGGCCATACACGTCGCCGTGGGCGTCGTCAGCGGCCTCGACGGACGGATCCTGATCTCCCGGCGGCCGCAAAAGGCCCACCAAGGGGGGCTCTGGGAGTTTCCGGGCGGCAAGGTCGAGCCGGGTGAGAGCGTCCGCAACGCCGTTGTCCGCGAGCTGCAGGAGGAACTCGGCATCTACGTCGAGCCGCTCCATCCGCTCCTTCGTGTGCCGTATCGCTACCCTGACAAGACGGTCGTGCTCGATGTCTGGCACGCGCGCCATGTCAGCGGCACGCCGGTGGCGCTCGAGGTCGCCGACTGGTGTTGGGTGCCACCCGAAACGCTCAAGGACTACGACTTTCCCGCGGCCAATCGCCCCATTGTGAACGCGGCGAGCTTGCCCTCGCGCTACGCCATTACGCCTCCGGATACGCCCGTGGAAGATTTGCTGGACGCCTTGGAGGCGACTCTGGCCGCGGGCGTGCGCCTTGTGCAGTGGCGGCGGTGGGAGTGCGACGACGCGCTGATTCAGGCGGCGCAGGCACATTGTCGTGCCGCTGGGGCGCATATGCTCCTCAACGATGCGCCGGAGCGGGCAGCACGCCTCGGTGTGGATGGGGTGCATCTCACCAGTGCGCGCTTGCGGGCCATGACGAGGCGGCCGTTGCCACACAGCCACTGGGTCGCGGCATCATGCCACGGCCCCGAGGAGCTGGCTTTGGCGCAGGCATGCGATGTGGATTTCGTCGTGCTCTCGCCGGTAGCGTGGACGCCCAGTCACCCGGATCGCGTCGCTATCGGCTGGGAGCGCTTCGGTTCCTGGGGGGCGGCTTTTCCCCGTCCGATTTATGCGCTCGGGGGGCTGGGAGAGTCGGACCTTGCCCATGCATGCGCATTGCGCGCCCAAGGGATCGCCGGGATCCGCGGTCTCTGGCGGGGTGGTGGTTGACACGCTTGCTCCCTCGTCAGCGCGGAGTGATGCGTTACTCGTGCCCGTCTTCCGTGTCGTCGTCGTAGGTCTCCGGCACGTCGGCGGGTTCGCCCGGGATCCGGTGGCTGCCGTCCACCCAAGCTCCCAGATCGATCAGGCGGCAGCGCTCGCTGCAGAAGGGCCGGTGAGGCGAGCGCTCGGACCACTCGACCGTCCGTTCGCAGGTCGGGCAACGTACGTAACTTGTCATGGCTCAGCGGCAGCGGTGTTGTGGCCGATGGGGGTCATAAGGATTCTACTGCGTTACACCTAGATGGCGCAGCGTTCGAGGATGAACTCGACATCCTCGTCGATTGGCTGGGGACGCTCGGTCGCGCTGCCTTGGCGCAGGAATCGAATAGTGCAGAAATGCTTGCTGCCGCTGATCTCCGGGAAGTACGGAGCCGTTGCGGGCACGCTCACGCGGAGCAACTGGTACGGAGAGCCGCGTTCCAGGCTGGTTTGGTAATTGCCTTTCTGCGCCGTTTCGTGCACGGGATCTGCGCTTTCTCGTAGCAATGCGAGAATACGGGCGGTGGCTTCGTGCAGGATGGAGAACCCCGCGTACCAGCTTTCCAGGTCTTCGCGACGTTGCTCGGGCGAATGATTGAGCCAGAGATGGTAGGCGGGTAGATCGAACGCACAAGTGCCGCCCATGATGCCGGAGCGTTGGGCCACCGCCGCGAGGAATTCGTTGTCCCGCACTATCGAGGGGATACCCGGCGGCGCGGCGCGCAGGCGCTCGGCGAGATCGCGGCATTCATCGAGTACGGGCGCGAGCAGCGAGGGGTCCACGCCCGGGCGTTTTTCCAGAGCTTCCAGTGAGCCCACGAGCTGTTCCAGCTCTTTTTGAATGTCCGATCGCAGGTCTCCGCGGGACAGCAGCGCGACGATATCCACCAGCGTCGCCACCGCGATGCGGCTGTGCCATTCGGTTTCGCCGCGCACCCCGAACCAACCGTGCTCGAAGAGGAATTCCAGCCGCAGCAGTGTACGTACCCGCTCATTAAGAGGGTGCTCGTAGATGATGCGCTCGCGCTCGGAGTCGGTCATGGTGCTCATGTCCCAGATGTCTAAGCCCTTATTGTGGCGCAGGGGCATGATCCGCACCAACCCGTCGTCGGATAGCGTCAGTCGGTGCGGTCGCGTGCGAGATGCAAATATCGCTGGTGCAGCTCGCGAACGCGCTCGTGCAAGGTGTCCGCAGAAGCACGATTGTCGAGGATGTCGTCGGCGCGTGAGAGTCGCGACGCCCGGTCGGTCTGCGCGGCGAGCGCTGCACGCGCCTCATCGGCGGTGCTTCCGTCCCGGACCTGCAGGCGGGCGATCTGGTCGTCTTCGTCGACGTCGACGACGAGTACCCGGTCGACGAGTCGATCCCATCCGGATTCCACCAGTAACGGCACGACGAGGACAACGTAAGGGCGACGGCTTTCCGCGATCCGGCTGTGTACCCGCGTTTCGATTCTCGGGTGCAGGATTGCCTCCAGTCGCTCACGCGCATCGGGGTCGGCAAAAATACGGCGGCGCAGAGCGGTCCGGTCGAGGGTGCCGGAGTCGTCGAGTACTTCTTCACCGAACGCGTCAACGACGCGCTTCAGCCCTTCGCTGCCCGGTTCGACGACTTCCCGGGCGATCTCATCGGTGTCCACGACGTCCGCGCCCAGCGCGTCGAACGCCCGGGCTACCGTGGTCTTGCCGCTGGCTATGCCGCCGGTCAGGCCGATGACCAGTGTCATAGGGCGAAGCGGACGGATCCGGCGGGGACGTGCGACGCGCTGGGCCCGTGCTTCGCCATTAAGCAGTCGCTGGCCACGCTATGCCATGAGTGCATCAGTTAAGGCCCGAGAACCGGAGATAGGCGCCGGTGATTCGGTCTCCCCACAGCATCGCGATCCAGCCAGCGGCAGCCAGATAGGGACCGAATGGGATCGGTTGATCACGGTGACGGCCGAGTCCGGCGATGAGCGCCATTCCCACCACGGCACCTACGAGTGATGAGAGAATGATTACAAGCGGCAGGCTCTGCCACCCAAGCCAAGCGCCGAGCAGCGCGAGCAGCTTGAAATCCCCGTAGCCCATGCCCTCTTTCCCGGTGACGAGCCGGAACGCCTGATAAACGCTCCAGAGTGCCAGGTATCCGGCGGAGGCGCCGATAATGGCCTCCGTCGGGCCGACGAATACGCCGGCGAGAGAGAGCAGTAGACCGAGCCACACGCCCGGTAGGGTCAGGTTGTCAGGGAGGAGTTGATGATCCAGATCGATGATGGTCAGCGCGATGAGCCACCATGTCAGAACCAGCCCTGCCGCCGCGGTGGTGCTCCAGCCTAGTTGCCACCATGTCACCAGGGACAACAACGCGGTTACGGCTTCAACGATCGGATATCGAGCCGAGATCCTGGCATGGCATGTCCGGCAACGTCCGCGCAGCAGCAGCCAGCTGACGATCGGAATATTGTCGAGCGCATGCACTGGTGACTGGCACGAGGGGCAGTGGGATGCGGGCCGTGCCAGTCCCAGGGCCGGTGTTTCCGGTAGCGGTTCGCCACGAAGCTCCGCGCACTGCGCCGCCCATTCGAGCTCGAGCATGCGCGGCAGGCGTAGCGTGACCACATTGAGAAAACTGCCGACCATCAGACCGATGATGCTGACGGATAGCATTTGCAGCGGAGCGCTACCCGCCAAGCCCTCCAGTGTGGTCATCAAATGACTTGCCCCATCTTGAAGATGGGCAGGTACATAGCAATGACCAGGCCGCCGACGAGAATACCGAGAACGACCATGATGAAGGGCTCGAGCAGGCTCGAGAGACTGTCGATGGCAGCGTCCACCTCTTCTTCGTAGAAGTCCGCGACTTTCGCGAGCATGGCGTCGAGGGAGCCCGCTTCCTCACCAATGGCGATCATCTGTACCACCATGTGCGGGAAGAGTTTCGTGCGATCCACGGACCACTGCAACTGCTGACCCTCGGCCACCTCTTCGGCCATTCGCCGGACGCCGTTGCCGTACACCGAATTACCGGTAGCGCCGGAGACAGAGTTCAGAGCGTCCACAAGCGGTACGCCCGCCGCGAACATGGTGGACAGCGTGCGCGCGAAGCGGGCAATGGCAGCCTTGCGCAGAATAGGGCCGATTACCGGGATTTTCAGGGCGAAACGGTCCAGTCCATGCGCAAACCGCCTGGAGCGCTTGCGAGCCTGAATGAACGCGACAATGCTCAGCGCCGTGCCTAGCAGGACTACGAACCAGTATGCGCGCATGAGCTCGGACAAGTACAGGACGAACCTGGTGAATGCGGGTAGATCCGCGCCGAACCCTTGGAAGAGGGATTCGAATTGGGGCACGACGAACATGAGCAGGATGGCAGTGACTATGACGGCCACCGTAAGCACCGCTGCCGGATAGAATAGCGCCTTGCGGATCTTCTTCTTGATCGATTCGGTCTTTTCCTTGTACGTCGCTATCTTATCGAGCAGTGTGTCCAGAACACCCGCCTGTTCGCCGGCCGCTATAAGATTGCAGACCAGCTCGTCGAAATGTGCTGGGTGTTTCCCAAGGGCCTCCGACAAGGGTGTACCGGACTCGATATCATCCTTGATCCCGAGCACCATCTGCTGCATTAGCGGATTCTCGTGCCCCCGGCCGATGATGTCGAAGGCCTGAACCACCGGCACGCCGGACTCGAGCATTGTGGCGAGCTGACGCATGAGTATGGCGATGTCGCCGGGCTTGATCCGCTTGCTGCGTTTGCCTTCGCGCAACTGGGCGAATGTCGACTTGCGCCGTATTTTCTGGGCGGCGATACCCTGCTGGCGGAGTTTCGCCCGCAGGGTCGTGTGATTCTCGGCCTGTGTGTCGCCGCTTATCTTGCGGCCCTGCCGGTCGATGCCTTCCCAGGTGAAGCTGGTGAGTTTCGCTGCCTTAGCTGCCATGGCGTCAGTCCACTGTCACCCGGTTGATTTCCTCGATACTCGTGACGCCTTCGCGAATCTTGCGCAGGCCCGATTCGCGCAGGTCGCTGACACCGTTGCGATGGGCTTCCTCGGCTAGTTGCATGGCGTTACCACCCTCCATGATGATGTGTCCCATCTCCTCGGTAACCGGCATGACCTGGTAGATGCCGACGCGGCCCTTGTAGCCACCAACGCATTGATCGCAGCCCTGGGGGCCGTATACCACCAGATCGTCCAACTCGTCTTCGCTGAAGCCTTCGTTGACAAGGGCTTCCCGGGGGACGTCCTCTGGTTGCTTGCAGTTGGTGCAAAGTCGGCGTGCCAGGCGCTGGGCGATGATGAGGTTGACCGACGAGGCGATGTTGTAGCCCGGAACCCCCATGTTGGCGAGCCGGGTGAGCGTCTGCGGTGCATCGTTGGTATGCAAGGTCGATAGCACCAGGTGGCCCGTCTGCGCCGCCTTGATCGCGATCTCCGCCGTCTCCAGGTCACGGATCTCGCCGACCATGATGATGTCCGGGTCCTGGCGCAGGAACGAGCGCAGGGCGCCGGCGAAGGAAAGCCCGGCCTTTGGATTGATGTTGACCTGGTTGATGCCGGTGACGTTGATTTCCACCGGATCCTCGACCGTCGAGATGTTCCGGTCGGTGGTGTTGAGAATGTTGAGCGCCGTGTAGAGCGACACCGTCTTGCCCGAGCCGGTGGGGCCGGTGACCAGAACCATGCCGTAGGGCTTGTGGATGTAGTCGAGGAAGAGCTGCTTCTGTTCGGGCTCGTATCCGAGCTGGTCGATGCCCATCTGCGCCGAGCTGGGGTCGAGGATACGCAGCACGATCTTCTCACCGAAGATCGTCGGGCAGGTACTGACACGGAACTCGATCGCCCGGCGCTTGGAGATGTTCATCTTGATGCGCCCGTCCTGGGGCACGCGCCGTTCGGCGATGTCGAGTCGGGCCATGACCTTCAGCCGGGCGGCAAGCCGTGGAGCGAGGGCATTGGGGGGGGAAGCAACTGACTGCAGAACGCCGTCCTGCCGGAAGCGTACCCGGTATTCGCGCTCATACGGCTCGAAGTGAACATCCGACGCGCCCTTGTTGATCGCGTCCAGCAGGACCTTGTTGATGAATCGCACCACCGGCGCATCGTCGCTGTCGGTGTCGGAATCCTGCTCGTCGCTTTCTTCCTCGCCGCCGCTGATCTGGAGATTGTCCAGATCCTCGTCCAGGTCCATGCTGCTGAGACCATCGTCCGCGGCGGACAGGGCGCTCTCGATGGTGCGCCCGAGCTTGTCGTCCTCCACGAGCACGGGCTCGGTGATCAATCCCGTGTGGAACTTGAATTCGTCGAGGGCACGCAGGTTTGTCGGGTCGGCAACCGCGACGTACAGGCGTTTGCCGCGACGGGTGAGCGGCAGGGCCCGGTGATGGCGGATGAGTTGCTCTTTGACGAGCGAGACGGCCGCCTGGCTCTGGTCGAGGGCGTCAAGGTCATAGAGCGGAAGGCCGAACTCCGCCGACCCGGCCACCGCGATACGGATGGGTGCCAGGCCTTCGTGTTCCACTAGATAAGTGACGAAGGGTTGCTCAGCCTTCCTGGCCGCGTCGAGCGCTTCCTCTGCCCGTTTCTCGTCGAGCAGGCCATCACGTACCAGGCGACCGGCGAGGCCTCCGAGCTTCACCGATGGGTTTGCCGATGCCATGGGCTGCTACCGTACCCCTGTGACGCATTTCGGGTGCCGCTCTGCCCGCCGAGGCGCGGCGTTGGCACGCTGCGTACACCCCCATTGCGGCGGACTATAACCTATCGGCCCGACCTCGGAAATGGACACACGTCGCACTCCTCCGGGTCACAGGGCGTCCACGTGGCTATCGGACCGGCTGATTCCGTCGCGGTGGTACGCCTGGCCCGGCATTGAACAGGTCCTCGGGGCGTTGCATGAAATGACCCTGTACATAGTCCACGCCGACCTGCCAGAGGTGGGTCAGTGACAGGGCATCCTGGATGCGCGTCGCGATGAGCCGGAGCCCGGCTTGGCGGGCGATGCTGGCCACGTCCTCGAGTGCCTTGTGCGCTTCGGGCGCCGCGTCGGCAGCGGTCAGCTCGGGGGCTGGCTTGACGTAAGTCACTGGCAGCTCGGCGTGGATTAGCCCGGCCAGTGCCGCGGCATCGGCGACGTGTTCCAGTGCCACGGCAATGCCCTGGGCGGCGATCCGTTCGCTGACCGCGCGGGTGGTACGGGTCGACAACGCCTCGGCAGCGATCTCCACCACGAGCTGCGAGGCGGCAACGCCCTCGTGTGCCAGCGCTTGCCCGAGCCATGCAGGGAAGCTGTCGTCGTTGAGGCCATCGGTGGAGAGTTTGACGAAGAGCGTCGGCCGATCTGCCGATTCCTTCTGCCGCTGCGAAAGAACATGCAGTGCGCGCCCGAACACCCATCGGTCCAACTCCGCGGCAAGCGAAGTGCCGGCCAGGGCGGGCAGGAATTCCGCGGGGGGGAGTTCTTCACCGTCGGAGCCGATCAGGCGGACGAAGACTTCGTAGAAACCACAGGGGCGGCCGTGCAGGCCGGAAATAGGCTGATAGAGCAGGCGGAAGCGGTTCTGCTCCAAGGCGTCCGCTGCCATCTCGCGCCAGTAATCCCGTAGAACCGGCGCGGTGTCCGCTGCTGTGTCGCTCGGCGGTTGCAGCAGATCCTCGAGTCTGTCGCCACCGGGGTTGATCGTTCGAGCTTCGATCGCAAATCCGGTGCGCACGTGGACCTGCCTGGTGAGATCATCCTGCAGACATTCGGCCAGGACGTCGGCCTCTTCTCGGCTTATCCCCACCAGAAGCGCCGCGAGATGCCCGCGGTCCAGGCGTGCCGGCACTGCCAGTGGCGGGAGCCTGTCCAGCAAGATCTGCGCTGCAGCCACCATTGTGTTCTCATCGTCAGGCGTAATGGTTTCGCGGGGTGTCAGCTGCAGGTGGAGGAGGCAGGCGGTTCCGGTCCCGGGCGCTTCGAGCAGCCCTGTCAACGCCTGGAGTAGCTCCTCGCGGCGGTGCAGGCCTGTATCCGGGTCGCGCCGCGCCAGAAGGCGCCAGCCTTCCAGAAGCCCCCTCCGCCGTACGAGGTGGGCGGCGATTTCCGTTGTCGGGTCGCTGGTTTCGGAGAGCACCAGGATATCGTCCAACTGGCTCTGCTGCATTTCACCGACATGCAGTTGCCTTGGTCGCTGGCGCGTGAACGCAAGCACTGGCGGCAGCCGCAGTGCCGGGCGCTGGCGGATGACGGCGGCCAGTTCCCCGGCGCTTACGCTCAGTGTGTCAGCGTCCAGCAGTACGAGATCGGGCTGCAGATCCTCGAGTCGGGCCAGGAGGTCGTCGCCGATCGTGAGAGCGCGTATGTCGTACCCGTCCAGATGAACGCCTTCCGCAGCGCCTACCAGGGCAAGGCGCGGAGCCCGGGCGCGGTCTTGCACGCGCCAGCGCAAGCGTTGGCGCAACGCGGAGCGGTTGATTGGCGTCGTGACCACCTGTGTGGCGCCGGCGCGCACGGCGGCAAGGTAAGTGGTGAGTCGGTAATCCGAGGTTGCGACGATCAGTTCGTCCGTGGCGGTTTGCTCCCGTGAGATGACCGTGGCGACCCCGAGGCTGGCGATCAGTGCGGCGGGTGGTTCGTCGCTGCACGCTGTGGCCAGCGCGCCCGCGTCGGCGAAGGCCTGGGTGCGCAGTCCATGCTCGCGCAGGTGGGCGGCGAGTTCCTGAGTCGCCGCCGGCTGTTCCAGGCAAACGAAAACCGGGCGGTCGCCCGTTTGTGCCCCCACGGCCAGTCTCCCTGCCCCGGCCTCGTTCCGCACGAGGCATGTATATGGGTGGACAAAATCCGGCGTGCTGCGCCGCGCCAGCGGCGACCCCGGATCATCACCGGTTCCGGTCGCCAATGTATCCGCTTGGGTGGTGCGGGTCGAGTCCGGTACTCATGAACGCGGTGACACCGAGGGCGTCGCCGAAGCGTTCACGGACGTTCTCGAGTATCGCTGAGGGCGGTGCCCGGGTGCTCGACTTCGGTTGATGGCCTCGGAGGTAAAACGTAACGGGCAGGGACGTTAGCGCATCGGTAGCGGATGTGCCTTGTGGATCGTGTGTTCCCCGGGGTGAGCGAGGGCTGCCGCGACCGGTTGCCGACGGTTTTCGAGGCCGACGCCGGTTGCGGCGTCAGTGCTCGCGGTGCCGGCAGGCGTGCGCCGGACTGGCCGGCAATCAGTCGATGGGCTTGATCTACGGACGAGTGTGATGTGAGAGCGAGGTTTCCCGGAAGCCCGCCCGGCCGCGCGACCGGCGTCGGCGGCCGGGCTGCCGGGGGTTACCCCCCGTTGACCTGGTCCTTGAACGCTTTGCCGGCGCGAAAGGCGGGCACTCGGCTGGCTGCGATCTCGATGGTTTCACCCGTCTGCGGGTTGCGGCCGGTGCGCGCGGCACGTTCGGTGCGGGTGAAGCGCCCGAAGCCGGTCAGGCTCACGTCGGTGCCGTCGGTGACCGTCGTCTGGATCGTGTCGAACAGCGCGTCGACGACCTCGGCGACCGTCTTGCGTGGGACGCCGTCGCACTGGTCGCGGACAGCATCGATGAGTTGGTTCTTGTTCATCACGGGGTTCATGTGGTGTGGCTCCCTGTTGCCTGGCAGAAACCGGTGTGCGGCGCGAGCGGCGCACTAGGCAGGGAGTTCAGCAGACGCGCTTACCCTCTGTCCAGAGCGCGACCAACGAAACGTGAACGGACAATCAGGGCTCCTGTGCGCATTCGTGGTACCGGTTCGTGGTACCGGGCCACAACGAAAAGGGCCGAGCGTGTGCTCGGCCCTGCGAATGCCTGGTCGGGGTGACTGGATTCGAACCAGCGACTCCTACGTCCCGAACGTAGTGCTCTACCAAGCTGAGCTACACCCCGGATTGTCTAGTGACGACGATCGGCTGCGAAGCTGGCCAGCTTGACGAGAGCCGACTTGACTGGCCCGTCGTTCATGACCGTCAGAGCGTTCTGCGCCTGTTGTGCTTCGTCATCAGCGAGGCGGCGAGTATAGGCGATGGCATCGGTGTTTGCAATGGCCTCGCAGACGGCCTGGATGCGCTCCCGGCCGCCGGCCTCGATCGCTTCGCGAACCAGCCCGCGCGTGCTTTCGTCGCCTACCTGCATCGCCCGGATCAGCGGCATCGTCGGTTTGCCCTCCGCCAGATCGTCGCCGAGGTTCTTGCCAATTTCGGCCGGGTCCCCGTCATAGTCGAGCGCATCGTCGGTGAGCTGGAAGGCCGTGCCCAGGTGGCGCCCGTACGCCGCGGCGGCTTCGGCGTCCGCGTCCGCGAAGACACCGGCGAGCCGGCATCCGGCCTCGAACAGCGCCGCGGTCTTGCGGTAGATGACGTCCCGGTAGCGATTCTCGCCCACGTCCGCGTCGTGGATATTCAATAGTTGCAGAACCTCGCCTTCGGCGATGGTGTTGGTGGCTTGCGCGAACGTCTGCATGGCAGTCATGCTGCCGAGCTCCACCATCATCTGGAACGAGCGGGTATAGAGGAAATCCCCGACGAGGACGCTGGCCTCGTTGCCCCAGATGTGGTTGGCCGTGTCACGTCCCCGGCGGACGTCCGAGGCATCGACCACATCGTCGTGCAGGAGGGTCGCGGTGTGGATCAGCTCCACGATGGCGGCGAGCGGTATGTGCCGATCGCCCTCGTAGCCGGCGGCACGAGCCATCAGCAATACCACCAGTGGCCGGAGCCGCTTGCCGCCTCCGTTGACGATGTAGGTGCCGAGCTGATTGATCAGTACCACATCGGAGCGCAGCCGCCGCTGGATGGTCCGATCCACGGCATCCATATCGGAGGCCACGAGCGAGCGTATCTCGGCGAGGTCCATCAAGTGGCGCGTCCTGAGCGATGTTGGGCGATCGGGAGCGAGAGGATGCTAGAGAGGGGCGTGAGGGGTGTCAAGATAATTGGCATGGCGGTTGACCCCGGGCGCTGTCGAGCTTAAGATTGCCGGTCTTTGATTTTCGCCCGCATTCCACTGCATTTGTTGGAGAACGCAGCCATGTATGCCGTGATCAAGACCGGGGGCAAGCAATACCGGGTCTCCGAAGGGGACGTCCTCCGGGTCGAAAAGTTGGACGCCGAGGCTGGCGCGACGGTGGAGTTCGATCAGGTGCTGATGGTCGGCGGCGGTGATGACGTAAAGGTGGGCTCGCCACTCGTCGAAGGCGGCCGCGTCTCCGCCGAGGTGGTTGCGCAAGGGCGCGACCGCAAGATCGAGGTCGTCAAGTTCAAGCGCCGCAAGGACTATCAGCGAAAGCACGGCCACCGTCAGCACTACACCGAGGTCAAGATCACCGGCATCCAGGCCGGCTGAATCGGAGGTTAGCGAGCCATGGCACATAAGAAAGCAGGCGGCAGTACCCGTAACGGCCGCGATTCCGAGTCGAAACGCCTGGGCGTCAAGCGCTTTGGTGGTCAGGCCGTGCGCGCCGGCAACATTCTCGTGCGCCAGCGTGGGACCCACTTCCATGCCGGCAGCAATGTCGGCGTGGGCCATGATCACACGCTGTTCGCGAAGGCCGACGGCGAGGTGGTCTTCGAGCGCAAGGGCCCACACAAGCGGCGCTTCGTGAGCGTGCGGCCCGAGAGCTGATTCGGCAATTCCGAAATTGCGAAAAAAGCCCCGTCGCCGCACGGGGCTTTTTTGTGTGCGCTCGGTCAACTGAGTGGCGGCATTGTGTGCGGTGCCCGTTCGCGTCGGTCTGGTTGAAGGCGCTCGGGTTCGGCAGCGCAAGGTAAGGTGGACCCATGAAGTTCGTGGATGAGGCGCGGATTCGCGTGACCGCCGGTGACGGTGGTGACGGCTGCGTGAGCTTCCGGCGTGAGAAATTCGTTCCGCGCGGTGGACCGGACGGCGGCGATGGCGGTCGTGGGGGCAGCGTGTACCTCGTTGGCGACGAAGGTCTGAATACGCTTGCCGACTTTCGCCATACCCGCCGTTACGCCGCGGAGCGTGGCGAGAACGGAAAAGGCAAGCAGATGACTGGCCGTAGCGGTGAGGATGTCGTTATCGCCGTGCCGGTAGGGACGGTCGTCATCGACGTGGAAACCGGCGAGACCATAGGTGACGTGACAGCCGAGGGCGAACGTTTGCTGGTCGCGCGCGGTGGCGACGGTGGCCTCGGCAACCTCCATTTCAAGAGCTCCACGAATCGGGCGCCGCGCCAGTCGACACCGGGTACGCGTGCCGAGCGTCGTGATCTACGCCTGGAGCTGCGGGTGCTCGCTGACGTCGGGTTGCTCGGGCTGCCCAATGCCGGTAAGTCGACGCTCGTTCGGGCGGTCTCCGGCGCCAGGCCACGCGTGGCCGACTACCCGTTCACCACGCTGCATCCTTCGCTCGGTGTCGTGCGGGTGGGGCCCGGGCGCAGCTTCGTCATGGCCGACATTCCGGGTTTGATCGAAGGGGCGGCGGAGGGCGCAGGCCTCGGGGTGCGTTTTCTCAAGCACCTCGCCAGAAACCGGCTGCTCTTGCACGTGGTCGATGTCTCGAGGCTCTACGACGACGCGGATCCGGCGGTGGATGCTCAGGCTGTGATCGATGAGCTGACTGCCTACGATCCGCAGCTTGCCGAGCGCGAGCGCTGGCTGGTGCTCAACAAGATGGACCTCATTCCCGTGGACGAGCGTGAGGCGGTGGAGCGCGAGATCACCGCGGCGCTTGCCTGGCAGGGACCGGTGTTTCGGGTGTCCGGAGAGTCCGGCGAGGGAATCGAGTATCTGTGCCAGTGCATCATGGTACGGCTGGAGGCAATGAACGAGGAGGCGGAGGCCGATGGAACAGGCCGCTAGCTGGCGTGAAGCGCTGCGCGACGGGCAGTGCTGGGTGGTGAAAATTGGCAGCGCCCTGGTCACCAACGATGGTCGCGGCCTCGATCGCAAGCGCATCGCCGACTGGGTCACGCAGATCGCGGAGCTGCGCCGACAGGGCCAGGAGGTGGTGCTGGTTTCCTCCGGCTCCGTGGCGGAGGGCGTCCAGCGTCTGGGCTGGGCGCGACGTCCGCATGCGCTTCATCAGCTCCAGGCCGCGGCGGCCGTGGGGCAGATGGGGGTGGTCGAAGCGTATGAGCGCGAGTTCCGGCGTTTCGGCCTGCACACCGCGCAGGTGTTGCTTACCCATGAAGACCTGGCGGACCGTCAGCGTTATCTCAACGCCCGAAGCACCCTGCGTACGCTCCTTTCCCTCGGGGTGGTGCCGGTGGTCAACGAGAATGACACGGTGGCGACCGATGAAATCCGCTTTGGCGACAACGATACGCTCGCTGCGCTGGTGTCGAACCTGGTGGAAGCCGATCTGCTGCTAATCCTCACCGATCAGGCGGGGCTCTATGATGCCGACCCGCGCCGGGATCCGGCCGCCACGCTGATTCACGAAGCCGATGCCGACGATGAGCGATTGATCGCCATGTGTTCCGATGCGCCCGGCGTTCTCGGCAGTGGCGGTATGCGGGCCAAGGTACTGGCGGCCGCGCGGGCTGCCCGGGCCGGCGCGGTGACGGTGATTACCTCGGGGCGTGAGGCAAATGCATTGGCTCGGGTACGTGCCGGCGACCGCGTGGGGACTCTGTTGTGGCCGTCACGGCAGCGGCTTGCCGCTCGTAAGCGCTGGCTCGCCGGACAGTTGCAGGCCCGTGGCCGGCTCTGGCTGGACGATGGTGCCGTGCGTGTTCTCCGTGAAGCGGGGAGAAGTCTTCTGCCGGTGGGCGTGGTGCGTGTGGACGGCCGTTTTGTTCGCGGCGACATGGTGGCCTGTCTCGACGAGGCCGGCAACGAGGTTGCACGCGGGCTGGTCAATTACGGTTGCGGGGATGCGCGCCGACTTTGCGGTGTCGCCTCCGGGCAGATCGAGGCGGTACTGGGTTACGTGGACGAGCCAGAACTCATCCATCGCGATAATCTAGTGCTTACTGACGAGGTATAGGGGGCGTTGTTCGTCTCTGTGCTTGAGCGCTCCGGCACAGGGGCGAACGAAAACGCCGGCGTGAAGCCGGCGTCTCTGGTCGCTATTGGCGGCCGTCTCCCGGGGTCAGCCCAGGGCCTTGATGTGCTTGGCGAGGCGGCTCTTGTGCCGGGCGGCCTTGTTCTTGTGGATCAGACCTTGAGTCGCCATGCGGTCCAGCACTGGCATCGCCGAACGGTAGGCCTCTTCGGCCTTGGCCTTGTCGCCCGTCTCGATGGCCTTGAGGACCTTTTTCAGCTCGGTCCGCATCATTGAGCGACGAGCCTGATTGTGGCGGCGGCGCTGCTCGGTCTGACGCGCACGCTTCTTCGCGGAGGCGATGTTAGCCAACGTGGAACTCCTGCATGATCCTGAAATCACGAAAGGCGCGTATGATCGCCCCTTTATGGACGGGTGTCAACGATTCCCTCCCTGACGACAGCGAGGCGAGCGGGTAGAGTGCCCTGGCGATCACCATCGTTGTCGTCGATCTCGTTTGTCTGACCTCGATCAAGGAGCGTGTGTGAGAGCGCAGGGGTTGTTTCGCTCGGTGTTCACCTTCGGTTCCTGGACGCTCGTGTCGCGAGTGCTGGGTCTTGTCCGGGACGTGGTGCTCGGGGTGGTATTCGGTCCCTCCGCGGCGACGGACGCGTTCTTCGTCGCCTTCAAGATCCCGAACTTCATGCGCCGCCTGTTCGCCGAGGGCGCGTTTTCCCAGGCATTCGTGCCCGTGCTGTCGGGCTATCACAGCGAAGCCGAGTTCGGCGAGGTGCGTGAGCTCATCCGCCGCGCTTCAGGCAGTCTCGCGCTCGTGCTTCTGGCGGTAACGGTGGCTGGAGTCTGGGGGGCGCCGTGGCTGATACGCCTCTTTGCCCCCGGGTTCGCCGACGATCCTCAACGGCTTTCCGACGCCACGTGGATGCTGCGCGTGACGTTTCCCTACCTGATGCTCATTTCCCTGACAGCCTGCGCCGGGGCGGTGCTCAACAGTGTGGGGTCGTTCGGTCCGCCGGCGTTCGCGCCGGTTCTGCTCAACGTCTGTTTGATCGCGGCGGCATTATGGTTCGCCGACGCTTTCTCGCCGGGCGTTGTGGCACTGGCCTGGGCGGTGGCGCTCGCAGGTGTGCTCCAGCTCTTGCTGCAGCTGCCGTTTCTCGCCCGTCGCGGGCTTCTGGTGTGGCCGCGGCCCGGGTTCCGCCACCCCGGGGTTCGTCGCATCCTCGCGTTGATGGGGCCGACGCTGTTCGGTAGTTCCGTCCAGCAGATCAACCTGCTGGTGGACACCATACTGGCGTCGTTCCTCGTGAGCGGCAGCATCAGCTGGCTCTACTGGTCGGATCGCCTGGTGGAGTTCCCGCTGGGGATCTTCGGGGTGGCGCTCGGTACGGTGATTCTTCCGCGACTGTCCCGGGAACACGGTGATGCCGGTGATAATGCGTTCAGCGCGACCCTCGACTGGGCGTTGCGTCTCGCTCTCGTGCTCATCGTGCCCGCGACCGTCGGCCTGATGGCGTTGGCCGGACCGATGATCACGACGCTGTTCCACTACGGCGCGTTCGCGGATCATGACGTCAGGGCGGCGAGTTTCAGTCTGCTCACTTACGCGGTCGGCCTGTTGCCGTTCGTACTGGTGAAAGTGCTGCTGCCCGGTTATTTCGCGCGGCAGGATACCCGAACGCCGGTGCGCTACGCCGTGGTGGCGATGTTCGTGAATACAGGGTTCAGTGTGCTCGCGGTGCTGGCGTTGCGCGGCACCGGGGTTGCTCACGCGGGCCTGGCGTTCGGCACAGCGCTGGCGGCGCTGGTCAACGCGGCGCTGCTGGCGATGGGGCTGCGCCGTGCCGGCGTCTACCGGCCGGGGCGCGGATGGCCGTGGCTGCGTCGGCGTGTCGGCGGGGCGGCACTGATAATGCTGGTGGTACTCTACTGGCCGGCGACGCGCCTGGATACGTGGCTCGCGGCGGGGCTCCTGGACCGGGTCACGTGGCTGACGGCAACGGTTGGTGTGGGGGCGGCGGTCTACTTTGCTGTCCTCTTTGCCCTGGGGGTGCGGCCGGCGGCGTTGCGCGAACCCCGGGCGGCGGATACGCTGGCCCGTGGCTGAGACGGCTCATCCGCCTTATAATTCCGGGATTTGAGGAGCCGATACAGCATGGAGCTCATCCGGGGCAGCCACAACCTGCGAGCGCGGCACCGCGGTTGTGTGGCTACCATCGGCAACTTCGACGGTGTCCACCGCGGCCATCATGCGGTCATCGAGCGTGTACGCGAGCGCGCCGGGGCGCTGGAGTTGCCGGCGATGGTCATCACCTTCGAGCCCCATCCGCTGGAGTACTTCGCCCCGGAGCATGCGCATCGCCGTATCTCGGCGCTGCGCGACAAGGTCGATGCCCTGGCGGCTTGCGGTGTCGACCGGGTGCTTTGCCTGCGTTTCGGACGCCAGCTGGCGGAGATGCCGGCCGAATCGTTCGTCGACTCGCTGCTGGTCGAGCGGCTCGGCGTTCGTTTCCTGATGGTCGGGGACGATTTCCGCTTCGGCTGCGGCCGGCGTGGCGATTTCACCCTGTTGCAACAAGCGGGTGGGCGCCATGGGTTCGAGGTGGCTCGCATGCCGACAGTGGTCGTCGATGGTGAGCGCGTCAGCAGCACACGGGTGCGCGCGGCACTCGCCGCGGGTGAGCTCGATGTCGCCGAAGCGTTGCTGGGCCGGCCTTATGCCATCAGCGGACGGGTCGCACGGGGCGATGCCATCGGCCGCGAGCTTGGCTGGCGTACCGCCAACCTGCGCTTTCGGCGCACCCCGCCGCCGGTGCACGGCATATTCGCGGTGACCGTCGAGGGCCTGGGTGGTGAGCGACAGGGCGTGGCCAGCGTGGGCACGCGGCCGACGATCAACGGCCGGGCCACGCTGTTGGAGACGCACCTGTTCGATTTTGACGAGAACATCTACGGCGCCCATATCCGGGTGACCTTCCGGGCGTTTCTGCGCGGCGAGAAACGGTTCGACAGCATGGATGAGCTGCGCGCACAGATCGGCCGTGACGCGGACGCTGCGCGACAGTGGTTCGCCCGCAACGACCCCGACAAGCCAACGACTGGAGACCGCAGGAAGACGTCGTGACCGACTACAAAGACACACTCAATCTGCCCAAGACGGACTTCCCCATGCGCGCCAACCTGGCCAAGCGCGAGCCCGGTCGCGTGGCCGACTGGCGCGAGCAGGATCTGTACGGGCGTATCCGGCAGGCGCGTACCGGCCGGCAGAAGTTCATCCTTCATGACGGGCCGCCTTACGCCAACGGCGAGATCCACATCGGTCACGCGGTCAACAAGATTCTCAAGGACATCATCGTCAAGGCGCGCACGCTGGATGGCTACGATGCACCGTACGTGCCTGGCTGGGACTGCCACGGGCTGCCCATCGAGCACAAGGTCGAGCAGTCCGTCGGCAAAGCAGGCGAGGACGTCTCGGCGCGGGAGTTCCGTGCAGCCTGCCGACGCTTTGCCGAAGAGCAGGTCGAGGCGCAGAAAGCGGATTTCGAACGCCTGGGCGTGGTGGGCGACTGGGATCATCCCTATCTCACCATGAGCTACCGGACCGAAGCGGATATCCTGCGTGCGCTTGGCCGGATCGTCGCCCGGGGTCATCTCAAGCGCGGCTACAAGCCAGTGCATTGGTGCACCGCTTGCGGGTCGGCGCTCGCCGAGGCGGAGGTCGAGTATGACGATCGCACCTCACCGGCCATCGACGTGCGCTTTACCGCCATCGACGGTGCCGCCGCAGCCCGGGCGTTCGGTGTCGAGACCGGCGACGCACCGGTTTCCGTGGTCATCTGGACCACCACGCCGTGGACGCTGCCGGCCAACCAGGCCGTCGCCGTCCATCCGGGGCTCGAATACGTCCTGGTGAGTCTTGACGGCGGTCGCGAGTACCTGGTGCTCGCCGACGCGCTCCACGAGGAGGCGCTGACGCGATACGGCGCCGGGGAGTGGGCCGTGGTTGGCCGGGCGATGGGCGAGGCGCTGGAACACCTCATGCTGGGCCATCCGTTTCTGGAGCGCGAGGTGCCGGTGATCCTCGGAGATCACGTCACCACCGACGCGGGCACCGGCGCGGTGCATACCGCCCCGGGCCACGGCGCGGACGACTTCGTCGTGGGCCAGCGCTACGACCTGCCGTTGACGAATCCGGTGGGTGACGATGGTCGTTTTCTCCCGGACACCGAGTTCTTCGCCGGCGAGTTCGTATACGATGCCAATCCGCATATCGTGGAAGTGTTGCGCGAACATGGGGCGTTGCTTCACCACGAGGCCTACGACCACAGCTATCCCCACTGCTGGCGCCACAAGACGCCCATTCTCTTTCGCGCCACGCCCCAGTGGTTCCTGAACCTGGACGCCAACGGTGTTCGCGAGAAGACCCTTGCGGCGCTGCCCACCGTGCGCTGGTTCCCTGACTGGGGCGAGGGGCGCATGGAGGCGATGGTGCGCAACCGCCCCGAGTGGTGCATCTCGCGTCAGCGCAACTGGGGCGTGCCCATCGCGTTGTTCGTCGACCGCGAGACCGGCGAGCCCCACCCCGACTCGCAGCGTCTCATCGAGGCGGTGGCCGAGCGCATGGAGGCCGGTGGCATCGACGCGTGGTTTGAGCTGGCGCCCGAAGAGTTGCTGGGCGAGGACGCCGAGCGCTACGAGAAAGTCGAGGACATTCTCGACGTGTGGTTCGATTCCGGCACCACGCATGCCGCGGTGCTCGAAAGCCGCGAGGAGCTTGCCAAGCCCGCGGATCTGTACCTGGAAGGCTCGGATCAGTACCGGGGTTGGTTCCAGTCGTCGCTGCTCACGGGCATGATGCTCGACGAGTGCCCGCCGTATAAGGCGACGCTCACCCACGGCTTCACCGTGGACGAGAACGGCTACAAGATGTCCAAGTCCCGGGGCAACGTCATCGCCCCGCAGACGGTCATGAACAAGCTGGGTGCGGATATCCTGCGGCTTTGGGTGGGCTCCACTGACTACACCGGCGAAATCGCCGTCTCCGACGAGATCCTCAAGCGCACTGCCGACGGTTACCGGCGCATGCGCAATACCGCGCGCTTCCTGCTCGCCAACCTCGCGGGCTTCGATCCGGCCCGCGACCGGGTGGCGCCGGAGCGCATGCTGCCGCTGGACCGCTGGGCAGTGGATCGCGCGCAGCAGGTACAGGATGCCGTGGTTGCCGCCTATGACCGTTACGACTTTCACCAGGTCTATCAGCGCGTTCACCACTTCTGCGTGCTGGATATGGGCGGCTTCTACCTGGACATCATCAAGGACCGCCAGTACACCACCCAGGCGGACAGCCTGGCGCGGCGTTCGTGCCAGACCGCGCTCTACCATATCGTCGAGGCGCTGACGCGCTGGATCGCACCGATTCTGTCGTTCACCGCCGATGAGCTGTGGGGGCATATTCCGGGCGAGCGTGACGAGTCGGTCTTCGTCGCCGAGTGGTATGACGCTCTCTTCCCGCTCGACGACGATGCGGGCCTGGACCGGGCGTTCTGGGAACGTCTGCTCGGCTTGCGCGAGGCCGTCGCCAAGCGCGTCGAGGAGCTGCGCAACGACAAGGTCATCGGGGCGACGCTGGAGGCCGAGGTGGAGCTGTACTGCCCTGAGCCGCTGTACAGTGACTGGCTGCGCCTCGGCGAGGAGCTGCGCTTCGTGCTCATCACCTCGGCCGCCCGGGTGCATCCCTACGATGCCCGGCCCGCGGGTGCTGTCGAGGCGGCGCTGGATGACGGCACGGCCTTTGCGCTGGTGGTATCCGCGACCGAGCACCGCAAATGCGTGCGTTGCTGGCACCATACCGCCGACGTGGGCGTCAACGCGGACCATCCGGAGCTCTGCGGCCGGTGCGTGAGCAACGTGGCCGGCGAGGGCGAGGAACGGCAATACGCCTGAGGAGCGGCCATGCTGCGTTTCGGCCTGGTGATCGCGGCCCTCGTGCTGGGCCTCGATCAGGCGACCAAGCTCTGGGCGGAGGCGGCGTTGATGCCGTACCGCCCGGAAGCCGTGGTGCCGTTCTTCAATCTGACGTTGTCCTATAACACCGGCGCGGCGTTCAGTTTCCTCGCCGACCAGGCCGGGTGGCAACGCTGGCTGTTCGCCGCCCTCGCCGTGGGCGTGAGCGCGTACCTCGTTTGGTGGCTGCGAAGCCTGTCCCGTGGCGAACGCTGGACCGGTGCCGCGCTCGGGCTCGTTCTCGGCGGGGCGATCGGTAATCTCATCGACCGCCTGGCGTACGGCCACGTGATCGATTTTCTCGATCTCTACTACGGCCGCTGGCACTGGCCCGCTTTCAATCTCGCCGATAGCGCGATCACCGTGGGCGTGGCGATCCTGATCGTCGTGACCATGACCGGGCGCCGGGTGTAGGCGGCGTGCCCCAGCGCATGCGACAATCCCGGCAACAGTTCGAGTCAGTGTCCACTCATGCCTGAGATTCTCCTCGCCAATCCGCGCGGCTTCTGTGCCGGCGTCGATCGCGCCATCAGCATCGTCGAGCAAGCCCTGGACGCCTTCGGCGCCCCGATCTACGTGCGTCACGAGGTGGTGCACAACCGCACCGTCGTCGACGGACTGCGGGAGAAAGGGGCGATCTTCGTCGAGGAGATCCACGAGGTGCCCGATGGCAACACCGTCATCTTCAGCGCCCACGGTGTCTCCCAGGCGGTGCGCGAGGAGGCGGACCGGCGGGATCTGCACGTCTTCGATGCCACCTGCCCGCTGGTGACCAAGGTTCACATCGAGGTGCAGAAGCACGCGCGCGAGGGCCGCGAAGTGATCCTCATCGGTCACGACGGCCACCCGGAGGTGGAGGGCACCATCGGCCAGTACGTCGGCGAGGGCGCCGACCGCGGAGCCATCTACCTGGTGGAGACCCCCGAGGACGTCGCCCGGCTCGACGTGCGCAACCCGCGGGATCTCGCCCATGTCAGCCAGACGACGCTGTCCATGGATGACACTTCCCGCGTCATCGACGCGTTACGCGAGCGTTTCCCCGACATCCACGGCCCGCGCAAGGACGATATCTGCTATGCCACCCAGAACCGCCAGGACGCGGTCAAGGAGCTCGCCCGGCAGGTAGACGTCATGATCGTGGTGGGCTCGCAGAACAGCTCCAACACCCGCCGCCTCAAGGAGCTCGCCGAGCGCATGGGGGTCACCGCCTACCAGATCGATGGTCCCGATGATCTGCGCCGCGAATGGGTCGAGGGTACCGATCGCCTCGGACTGACCGCCGGCGCTTCGGCGCCGGAGGTTCTGGTGCGCGGCGTCGTCGACCGCCTGGTGGAGTGGGGCGCGACCCGGCCCGCTGAGCAGGCCGGGCACACAGAGGATGTCGTGTTCTCGCTGCCGCGGGATCTGATGCGGGAGATTCGGCGGCGCTCTCGCGAGGGCACTTCACGGGCAGTGTAGCGAGGGGGCATTGGATGCCGTTCCCAGACGCACGCGCCCGGACATTCTGAGTACGAGCCCTTGGGCGTGGGCGACGCCGCGATCATCACAGATGCTGAGTGTGCCCATGTAGCCCCATGCGTGGCCCGTTGGCGTGAAGCGGATGTAGTGCTCTACCGGGTCATTGCCACGGATGGTGAGGGGGCTTTCCGCACCGACGGTGACAATGCGGCCGCCGTCTGCATCGCACATCCCGTTACCATCGGCATCGGTGCACGACTCGTCTCCATTCGGATCCGAGAACAGCAGCCAGCCGTCGTTCCAATTCGCGCTTTCCGAGCATGACCTTGCGCTGACTGCTGTGCAGAGCACCGTCGCTTGGCCGCGAGTCACGGCGGTGCGGCGGGCGAGCCGCATGGCTGCGAGCACGCGGTTGTACTCGGAGGTGAGCGTGAGGTCCCGGTGCAATCGGGAATAGGCAGGTATGCCGATCGCCAGCAATAATCCTGCGATTAGCAATACGATAATGCACTCCGTGAGGGTAAACCCCCACGCGCCCTGATAGCCGTCCATTGGCATCCGGTCTCCATTCTTCGGCGGTCATTCCCTGACCGCACGGGAAACGCTTACCAGCAGTCCTGTGTAACGTCACTACCGTTCTTTTGCGCAGTACGTTGTCCCCGCGAGTTGAGTGTCAGCTGGTCGCACACGTCGTTCTGTTGATCACCCAGAGCGGCCGCCCGAACCTGCACGCAACGAACCCAACCGGCGCCACCGCACTGTTGGGCGCTTACCTGATAGAACCCGTTATCCAGTGTGAACGTATTATTGGCGTAGCCGAGATTGGTCAGGTTACCCGTGTACGTATTGTTATCCGTGTAGAACCGTTCCTGTTGCTGCAAGACGGTCTGAAGCGTGCTCTTGGCCTCGGCGCGCCGCGACTGGCGTATCTGATCCAGATATGACGGGTAAACGATGGCTGTAATGATGCCGACGAGCGCAATAGCGATCAGGATCTCGATGAGGGAAAAGCCATCCCGCTTCCTGGCCGTCGACAGCGGGCTTTGCGCAAGGTGTCGTCGCATCATGGCCTACCGCGTGTCCGTCGCTGCTTCGTGAAAGCTCGTGATCACGAGCCGATCGCCCTGCCTGGAGAGCTCGAAGGCGACCGTCTCGCCTTCCTCGACAAGCGCGTCACTCGTGCCGAGCCGCCAGGCCGCCCCGGTGGCCACAGGGTAACTGTAGTCATCGATCACGACACGCTGCTCATCGGCATGAATTGCGTCGATCGTTCCCTGAACTAGCCCACTTTCCTCACGGTCCGCCTGTGCGCCGGCGATGTTCGCCGCCGTCAGTGCCGCCAGGAGCACAGGCGCGCCGATGGCGCGCCGAAACCTCTGTCCGTACTTCATGAAATCCGTTGCCTCCTGCCTGTCAGTGCGACGGTGTGATTTCTTCCCATGAGAGCGGCTTGACGACTCCGGGTACCAGAGGCGGAGTGCCACCGCCTCCGGGGGCGCAGTTCGCAGTGCTGTCGCTGCATGCGGTGTACACTCGGTCGCCGATAAAGGTCGGCTTGCTCGGAGCGCCCTGATCCTCGAAGCGCGAGCCGCCAATGGAATGGTCCTCCCCCTTGATGGTGACGAAATCACCTTCGTCACCGAGAGTCTCGTCGCCGTCGTAGTCGAAGGTCGCGCGCTTGGTCGCTCCGCCGTTTGCCACGGACACCGCCATGAGCCAGCCGCTGCCCCCGGCGGAACATGGCGTGCCCGACGGTATCTGGGTGGTGAAATAGACGATGTCGCCACGAACCACTGCACGTGTAGTAACGCGTTCCTTGTCCTTCGGCAGATCGATATACCAGCCATAGCGCCCGGTCTTGCTGGAATCCGTGTAGGGGACCTGTGTGGTATTCAGCACCCGCTTGCTATCGTCCTCACTTATGAACGTTTGCTGAGTAAGGTTACTTTGGCTCAACTCGGGGGTGCCCCGGTCCCAGATGGCGTACATGCTCTGTTTGGCCGTCGTGCCCTTGTCACTTTCCGTGAGCATGCGGCCGCTGCCGAAGAGCACGAGCGCATTCGGCTCGTTGTTACTATCAGTGCGAATGTAGGGGTGCAGTCGCACCGTCGGCGCCGCGGTAATCGCCTGATTCGATGCCCCTGTGAAAAGCGGCTTCTTGTTGCTGTATGCCACTCCCCATTTGCTTGTGTCCGGATCGGAAAGATCGAAGGCCCAAAGGTTGCCGCTGAGGTCGCCTGCATAGGCCCGGTTGACGACACCGTCGCGGTCGCTGTCGATCACGGCCGGGGAGGAGAGGCCGTTGCGGTCTCCTTGGGTACCCGCACCGGTCGAGATCTCCTTCAGCACGCTGCCGGTTTCCAGGTCCAGGACGAATAGCCTCGCATCTCCCGTGCCGGTGTTGTTGTATCCATTGCCGACGATGACTGCCCACTGGCTTCCGTTGGTGGTGGGGACTTTCGCGATGACCGGCTGGCTGAACGTGTAACCGAGATCATCGTCTTCTCCGGCGGTGAATTCCCAGAGGACGTCGTTTTCATCGAATGCGTCCGGGTTGGTCACGTCCAGGGCGAAGAGTCCGCGACCACCACCCCGCAGGCCGCCCACGAGGATCTCCTTGCCGTCGACGGGTTCCGGGGCAAGCGTAAGCGGCAGGTCAACGTAGTAGCGATGCGTATAGCTCGGGTTCGTGAGGTAGTGCAGTCCACCTAGCGTGCTATCGGAGAACAGCGCACTCGGGACATAGCCCATGACCTCTTCGCCGGTGTCGGCATCGAAGCCGTGCAGCATGCCATCGTTGGCCCCGACGAAGACCACGCCGTTATGTTGGACGGGCTTGGAGTGAACGATGTCGCCGAGCCGGCTGTTGCGTTGGCGGAAATCATGGGCCGTGCCGGATGCTTCGTGGGTGCGGTTGCCCTTGACATAGTCCAGACGGGCCTGGGCGAGGGTGTCGCTGCCCTGCGTGCCATCCGGGTTGGTTCGCAAATCATTGCGCTGTGCTGTGCTCAGGTCGCCCCACTCCAATGGAATGCCGCTACCATTGCTGTTGGCGGTATAGAGGTTGCGCGTCGTCCAGTCCTTGTTGTCGAGCTTGGCGGCCGCCTGCCAGGCGGGGGTAGCCTCCAGCTTGGCCGTGCTGGGATCGACCGGGATGGCGGTCAGGTCGCCGCTCCAGCCCGCGGAATTATAGGTTGCGATATACGCGGCGGTATCGTTCTGCAGGCTCACGGAGCTGAATGCGACGCCCGAGGAGGAGCCGACGCGCTCCTCGATGGACGACAGTGCGCTGCGAAGGCTATCCACCAGCTCCTGGGGGTTGCTGGCACTGAGAAACTGGCCGCGGCCGTTCCATGCGGCATGGCGCATGTCGTCGATCGTGGTTGGCTTATCTGCCTCCGGCTTGGGCCAGGAGAAGGCATCGTCCCGATTCGGGGGATTTTCGGTCAGTGTACCGTTGATACCGAATGCGACCGTGAACGTCGACAGATGCTGAGCGGGGTTTTCGTCGATGTTCTTGCGCGTCGGTACCTTGTCCGCCAGGTTCGGCGCCAGGTCGCGCTCGTAGTACCGCATGGCGACGTCGGCCAGCGTATCCTTGTGCGTGTCGGCGTACGAGTCGCCGTCGAAGTCGGTGTCATTGTCGCCGTCTTCGTTCTCGATATTACGGGGCGCGTTTCCGTTCCAGTACCCATCGGACATGAGAATGGCGAAGTTCTGCTGACAGGCGCCGCCTTCGTCCTCGCCGAGAATCGGGCTTTCCGCGGTGAAGCCCACACCGCCGTTTCCCGTGTTCATGTCGAAGTAGTCGCCGGTGGCGGCGAGTGTTTTGCGAAGTGGCGTGCCACCCGTCGAATTGACCCGGGCGAGCTGCTCCAGCAGATTCTGCTTGTCCGGATCGTCGTCTTCGTCGCCGACGTCCGTCACGGCAGTGCCAACGTCATTGTTATCGTGAAGTGTGCCAAGGCCCATGCGCATGTCAGCACCGGCGACGAGGTCGGTCATCGCCCGCTTGGCGACGAATTCACGCTTACGATAGTAGGTGTACCAGTTCGCGTAGTTGGTTTGGTCCGCGGCGTCCAGGCCACTTACATTGACCCGGTCACTCGACCCGGTAGGGCACTCGCCCGAATCGTACTCGCCGTCGCCGTCCGCGTCGTTCCAGAGGAAATAGTAGTGGCCGGAGATATCCTGCCCGGTCGAGGGCTGGTAGGCATTCTCGCGGGCGTCGGATAGCGACTGGTCATCGAACTCGTTGCCGTTGCTGTCCTCGCCGAACCACGGGGTGTAGTCGACGTTGGGATTGTAAGCGAGCGCGTTGTACCCGTGGCAGAGCTCTCTTTCCTCTGTCGAGTTATCCGGTGTGAAGTCGAGGGTTCCACTGTTGTTGGCGTACGGGTGTGCCGTACGGGCTCCCTCGGTCTTCAGCACTTCCCAATCCATGCTGCCGGAGTCATCCACCAGCAGCATCACATTGGGCTTGACAGCATCGCTCAAATAGAGTGGCACGTCGGCCAGGGTGCCCGGATCGGCCATGCTCACCCCGGGTACACAGAGCAGCGTTGGGGCAAGCGCGACCAGCGCTCGACGACTGATGGTTGGAATTCTCTGCCGCATGTTCGCGCTCCCTGAAATTGTCGGTAATCGCATCCTTGTCATGGGCTTCGATGACGCGATCATTCAGTTCTGTTTCCAGTAGCTCGCCTGCAGGGTCACGGTTGCCCTGCCGGACTCATCGGTGGCGCGTGCCGTGACCTCGAAAACGTGCCCCTCGTTACACCCTGTGCCGGTACACCCCGACCCAGGCTCCACCACGGGGTTGCCTGGCGGTGTTTTCAGGGCGATGACGTAACGCGCATCGTCATGGTTGTTGGCCTGTGCCGAGCTGCTCCCCGTCCACGTCGTGTCGGCCTGGACGTCCGGGCTTGCACCGAAGCCGTAGCGCCCACTGTTGCCATTGAAGTCGCTGAGGTTGAGCGTCCCTCCCGTCAGGGTCCGGCGCACCTCCTCGAGGGTCCCTTCCGCGCGTTGGAAGGCTTCCGTTTCGCTCACCAGGTTACCGGCCATGCGCTCTTCCATGGTCGTGGTCTGCATTGCGGTGACACCGATGAGCGTGAGCAACGCGAGGAAGATGAGGCTCGTGATGAGCGCCATCCCCCGTTGTGTCCGGGGACTGGGCACGGAAACGTGGACGTCGTTGTGCTTCATTTGCGCATGATCAGGTTGCGAATGGCGACGGTGGTCGAAAACACGCGGCGCGCGCGCCGGTCGTTTTGCGGGGTGATTTGCAGCGTGTTACCGGCACCGGTGGCGGCCGAGAGCATGGTTATCGGCGGGTTGCCGGCGCCTGGACCGGTTTGGGGAATCTCGTCGTTCGTACGCACGAGCAGGGCAACGCGTACCGCGACGACGTCCTGCCAGCCGTTTGCGGTGCTGGTAACGTCATCGGCACTGACGTATTGGTCCGCGCGCCGTGTGGCGTCAGGTTGGGTGTCGACCCCGTAGAGCACCTGCATGTTCTCCACACCACGCAGTAGCTCGCGTGTTTGCGCGCTACCCGTTCCGCTGGAGAAGTCGATTTCCCAAAGCCCGGGGGTTTCCCGGGTGCCGTCGCCGTCGGCGTCGGCTGCGCCGATGTAGTACGCTTTGCTCATGAGTGCGTATACAGTGGCATTGGAATCCCATGCGGAACTCCACGGGTTGCTGTTGTTAGGGGTAACGTTGCACGGTTCCTCGCCGCCGCAGCCACTACCGCGGGAAGTGGAACTTGCGTTCGCCTTCTGTGTGTTCTGAAAGAGATCCGCTGTACCCGCGTTTGCAACCATCACGATCTGACCCTGTCCCAGTCCGGTCGAATCGGTGAAGTTCAGCGAGGCCGAGGTGAGGTTGTTGTTGTTGTTTTTCAGCGTGAGGTTGGGCAGGCTTCGCATGCCGCGCAGGAACAGGACGTCCGTCCCCTCAACGACGTTGCCGTTGAGATCGGAGAGCACCGCGTTCAAGTTCTGAGTTCCGTCCGTCCAGTTCGTCGCGCTGGCACCGGAGGGATCCATGGAGGTGATGGTGTAGCTGTCGCCTTCTGCCGGATCGGTATCCGTGTATTCGAATCCCGAAATGGGAGAATCCACGTTGAATGGCGTACTATTGCCCCCCTGGGTAGGGTCGAGAAAGCTGTTGATATTGCAGCGGGCACAGCCCGTCTGGCCGCTTACCCGCAAATCACGAGTCAGAAAGCCAATCGCGAATCGCCCGTTCTCCTGCAACCTGGCAAGACCGTCGGCGACGGCGTAGGTCGAGCGACTGGCGACGAAAACCTGGACGATGCCGGCGATCAGTACGAGCCCGATGACCATGGCGATCATCAGCTCCACAAGGCTGAAGCCGGCAGAGTGTTTTCTGGTGATGTCGTTATTACTCATCGGAAAGCTGCGTGGTGAACTGGAATTGGGAGGTCTGGCTCACGTTCCCGGCGCCATCCCTCTGTTCGAACTGGTCATCCCATTGCACGGTGATGGTGACCTGGTTGTTGGCTGCTAGCCCGATCTGCCCATTGCCATTCGGCAGCGTGCGGTCGATGGTGTTTTGCCAGAGGGTGAGGTCGCGGGTGGCCAGGCCTCCATTGCCGGTACCGCCAAGCCCTACCGTATAGGCGCCACTTTCAACGGCGGCCGCATTGGCGCGCATGCGATCCAGCATGTCGTAGGCGAGGATCGACGCCTGTGAGCGCAGATAGGCGCTGTGCGTGTTACGCACGCTGGAGGCCTGGAGGCCGGCGAGTCCGAGGAGCCCGACGGACAGCACGAGCACGGCGACGAGAACCTCGAGCATACCGAATCCGTGGTCACGGCGCGGTGTAGTCGGTGTGGTCATCGGGTTCAGAGCGTGCATGCTTGATCCCCCTGCGAGTTTGGACGTCCGGCACCCGTAATTTCTATTTGTCGGGCCTCGTTGCTGCTGCAGTTATCGGGTTCCACGTAAAAGTTGAGAGGAGGATTCCCGCCGCCCAGGCGGCCGCTGGGAACATAGCTCAGACTGCCGATGCCATTCGGGTCTTCCTGGAGCCGCACGTTCTCGGGCAGGCCGGGCCACGTTTGGATGAGCTCATCGGCGCTGCCTGCCTGGAATCCAACGGTTCCGTTCCCGTCGATCCACAGCATGTACCCGAGATCCCATTGGGCATTGTTCGTGCACGTACGGGGAGACACGCTGGCGTCACTCTGACACAGGTTGACTGTCTGCCCTTGGGTCACGGCAGTGCTGCGCGCCAGGTTCAGTGCGCCGACGAAATCATTGGTGGCCGATGTCAACCGGTTTCGCTCCGCCATATCCTGATAATGGGGGACGGCCATGGCGACCAGAATGCTCGCCACCACCAAAGCCACGATCAACTCGATGAATGTAAAGCCGCTGTCGTGTTTCATGGCGGCATGTATATCGAGTCCGATGACTTCCATGAAATCACTGGCTGATGAGGTGCCGCCCAGTGCCGACGAGCGGTACTCGGATGCCATGAGGTCGCGTGTGTTGGTGAGCGTTGCTGCTCTGTTGTCGATCGAAGCTGGGGGCGACAGGTGCTCGATATAAGGGCTCGTGCGCGGGTTGTCACGTTCGCGCGTGTTGGATAGACTTCTGCGTCTGACATCGCCGGCGTAGCTCAGCTGGTAGAGCAACGCACTCGTAATGCGTAGGTCGATGGTTCGAGTCCGTCCGCCGGCACCAGATTTCGTGAAACGGCCCGTGGCACTGCGCCCGGGCCGTTTGTCGTTGGGCCTCCCGTAGTGCGGTTTCCCCGTGGTGCAGGCGGTTGCGGCTGTGGATGCCCGTTCCGTATCGTGGAACGGCATGCCTGTCGGGCGTTGCGGCAATATCTCAAGGCGATCAGGGGGATGTGAGAGATGAAGCTCGTCCGTTTCGGTCCGGCGGGTGCCGAGAAGCCCGGGTTGATCGATGGCGCGGGTACCGTTCGCGATCTGTCCGGTCACGTTGCCGACATCGGCGCAACCGCCCTGGTGCCGGAGCGGCTGGCGGCGCTCGCCGCGCTTGCCCATGATGATCTGCCGGTGGTGCGTGAGCCGGGCCGTTTGGGCGCTTGCATCACCCGGCCGGGCAAGATCATCGGTATCGGGTTGAACTATCACGATCATGCCCGCGAGACGGGCGCCGAGGCGCCGTCGGAGCCCATTTCGTTCACGAAGGCGGCTTCGTCGCTATGCGGACCGGACGACGACATCCTGCAGCCGGTGGGCTCGGAGAAGCTCGACTGGGAGGTGGAGCTGGGCGTGGTCATCGGTGCCCGCGCGCGCCGTGTGGCCGAGGCCGAGGCGCTGGAGTACGTGGCGGGCTATTGCGTGGTCGACGACGTCTCCGAGCGGTCCTGGCAGAAGGATCGAGGCGGTCAGTGGATGAAGGGCAAGAGCTACGACACGTTCTGCCCGGTGGGCCCCTGGCTGGTGACGGCTGACGAGGTTGCCGATCCCCAGGCCCTGGCGCTGTGGACCGAGCTCAACGGCGAGCGGGTACAGAACGGCACCACCGCCGAGATGATATTCGGGGTGCGCGAGCTGGTGAGTTATCTCAGCCGATTCATGACGCTGGAGCCGGGTGATCTGATCGCCACGGGCACGCCGGCGGGTGTGGGTATGGGGATGAGTCCGCCTCGGTATCTGGTCAGCGGCGACCGTTTGCGCCTCGGTGTCGAAGGCTTGGGCGTGCAGTCTCACGCCATCGTCGCCGAAGAGACGGGCTAGCAGCCTCCGGCACAGGTCGGACACTCAGCGCGTAATGGCCGTCGGCACCCCGGATGGACGCTCGAGGAGGGTTTGGAGCCGTCCACGGTCCGGTAACTGACCGTGTCCGATGGCGACACTGGTGAGCGCCCGGGCGAGCCGTCGGCGTTCGGCGTCTCCGAAGCGTAGATCCACGCTGGTGTAGTCCTCGGTGGCGGGCAGCGGGTGGGCTTCCGCCCACAGTTGCCCGGCGTGCCACGTGTGCTTGATCGGCTGGTTGACGATGCGCACGGGGGTGCCTCGCGGCACCCGGGGAAACAGGGTTGCGATGTCTTCCGGGTACAGCCGTACGCAGCCGTGGGAGACGCGCATGCCCACGCCGGCGGGTCGGTTCGTGCCGTGGATGAGATAGCCCGGAAGATCCAGGATCAGCGCATAGTCGCCCAGTGGGTTGTCCGCTCCCGGTGGCACGACCCGTGGCAGTGATTCGCCCTTGGCCGCCGCTTCCGCGCGTATGGAAGCAGGAGGATACCAGGCGGGCTGCGGGATCTTCTCGGTTACCGTCGTTGCGCCGGCGGGGGTTCCCCAGTCCTGGCGGCCGATGCCGATGGGGTGGGTGATGACTTCGTGCGTGCCATTGGCAATCGCTGGGTAGTAGTACAGCCGCAGCTCGGCGGCATTGATCACGATGCCGCGCCGGGGCGCGTCCGGCAGGATATAGCGCCGCGGGATGATCACCGGCGTGCCGGTGCCTGGCAGCCAGAAATCGACATCGGGGTTGGCGAGGAGTATGTCCCAGTAGCCCACGTCGAAGCGGCGGGCAACGTCGTGCAGCGTCTCGTCTCTACCCGCCAGGGCGATATGGTTGTCACCGACCAGCCGCGCGCCGCGGTCGCTCAGAGGAAAACGCCACAGGTGGTCTCGGCCGCTGGCGTGACTGATGGCCGGCGCGGCCGTGACAGCGGCGGCGAGCGCTTTGAGCAGGCGTCGGCGTGTGGGGTCCGGGTGCGGCGGTACGGGCATCGGTGCGGTGTCCGGGTGATGGCGGGCGGCATTATTAACCTTTGCGAAAGTATTGCCATGCCTCAGTGGCCGTGTGCGCCGCTGTGGCAAGACGCGAGGAGCGTGGTGTAGCAAGGTCTACATGAGCGACGAGCAACGCAGTCCACAGCGGCGCACACGGCCACCCGCAGGACGCCACTGCGCGCCGCCTCGGCGGCGTTGCGCTCGCTTGACGTGAGCCTCGCCACGCCGGTGCTCCCGCGCCTTGCCGAGACACCGCGCAGTGGCGCTGAGACCTGGCAATACTTTCGCAAAAGGTTAGTATACCGCCGCTGCCGCTGAACGCACCCCTCTACCGCGCCCTGGCAGCCTTGTCTACCGCTGGACGTCGACGCAACGCCAGATGTGCATCTCCTCGAAGCGCAGGCACTCGTAGGCGGTTGCCTGTCGCCCATCGACGTCGTGGGTATCAGTGGGATGGGCCGCGAGGACGACGCCGCTCAGATTGCGGGTATCGGCGGTCGTGATGCGCACGTCGAGCCACGCTTTGTCCGTATGCAATTGCACGATGTCGCCGGCGGCGGCGCGATAGGGGGCGCCGGCCGGCGTGTACAGGCGCTGCGCGTCGGCGCGGGCGTGCAGGGCGTGGTGGCTGTCCATGGATGCCTCCCGGGCTCGTATTGGGTGTCGTCGAGCCGGTCTCGCTGCGACAGCGCGTATCGGCTCGTCATGACCGAGAAGCTAACAATCACCGTGTTGCAGGGCGCTGACCGCTCTGCGACGTTTTCATGACGTCGGAGCCGGGGCTATTCCACCGTCACGACCTTGCCCGGCTCGAAGACGGCGTTGCCGATGCGCCCCGGCTCCTCGGCGGGGTAGCCGGCCTGATTGGCTATGAACCGGGTGCCTCGGAAGGTGAGGTCCGCGTTGGCGTGGGTATGCCCGGATATCCAAAGCGCCGGCGGATGCTGGCGAATCAGCATGCTGAGATCGGAGCCGAAGGCGCTCGCCAGGCCGTCTCCCGGGAAATCCGGGTGGCCGAGCTGCGGCAGGGGGGCGTGGTGCGTGACCACGACGGTGGGGCCTTGCCAGGCTGAGGCGAGGTGGCGTTCCAGCCATGCGCGGCTTTGTTGATGTGCCCGCTGCGCATGTTCCGGCTGAAACAGCCCGCCCTCCGTGTGGATGAAGTGGTGATCGGCGAGATTGCGGGCGGCGAGGCGGCGGTTGCGGGTGATCAGGTGCACATCGTCGTGGGTATGGAGCCGATAGTCGGTCCAGAGTGTCGTGCCGAGGATGCGAATGCCCTGAAGGCGGATCTGCTCTCTCTCGAGCACGTGGACTTCTCCGTGGCCGCCACTGTTCAACTCGATGGCCAGCTCGCGACAGTGCTCGGCGAGGCGCGGGAAGTGCCAGCCGTAGTACTCGTGATTGCCGAGCACGTAGACCACCGGAGTGTTTCGGGCAGCGGAGAGCTCGGCGGCCGCTTCCACGCCGAACGTGCCGGTCGCAATGTCACCGGCGAGCACGATGAGATCCACTGTCTCGTGGCTCAGCATGTCGTCGAGCGTCACTCCCTTTCGGGTTTCCATGTGGAGGTCGCTCGCGGCCTGAATGCGCATGGTTATCGGCCCGCGGTGACGGTCGAATCAAGCGGCAGGCAGCGGACACCGGCAGGCGGATCGTCCAGGAGGGCGGATTCGTCGCCGCTGAGCACGAAGACGCAGTGCTGACACAGCCAGGGGTGGAGTCCGTCGTGTACGTGCCGGATGGCCCGATTGGGTGCCTCACTGCCGAGCCGACGGTGATCGTCCTGGAGGATCAGGACGGCACCCCTGCTGCCGGGTTCCACGGTCAGCGCGATGCCCTGCGCGCGATGGCCGATGATGCGCCAGCCACCCGTGTGCGTCGGCGATTGCTCGCAGCGCAGACAAACCGGCGCTGCCGGAAGGGGCGGCGCCGGGGCGCCGGGAACGCTCAGGTGCTCGCTCTCTGCCATGCTCCTCACCGCTTGACGAGTGCCAACTCCATTGTCGCTGTATCGGGGCGAAACGCCAATCCGCGGCATGAGCGGGTACCCGGCGAGGTGTCTGCCGGCCGGAGAGCGGGCGGGGCGGGACCTGCGGTTGCGCCCGCCCCGCGGGGTCAGGGCTTGCGGCGATCGAACTTTGCGTCGAGGCCCTGCCACACGTCCACGTAGTCCCGCTGCCGGAACGTGGCGTCGACCGCCTGCTCCGTCGGCTGGAAGACATACCGCGACTCGAACATGAACGCCAGGGTATCGCCTTGGTATACCGGTTCCAGCGGTTGGGTGGATGCCTTCTCGAACGTCTCCGCATCCGGCCCATGCGGGCTCATGCAGTTGTGCAGGCTCGCGCCTCCGGGCTCGAAGCCTTCTGCCTTGGCGTCGTAGACGCCATGGATGAGTCCCATGAACTCACTCATCACGTTACGGTGGAAGTAAGGTGGGCGGAACGTGTCCTCGGCGACCATCCAGCGCGGCGGGAAGATCACGAAGTCCACGTTGGCGGTGCCGGGGGTGTCCGTCGGCGCGGTCAGCACGGTGAAGATCGACGGGTCGGGATGGTCGAAGCTCACGGTATTGACGGTGTTGAAGCGCGCCAGGTCGTATTTGCACGGGTGGTAATTGCCGTGCCACGCGACCACGTCCAGCGGCGAATGGTCGAGTTGTGTGGCCCAGAGGTGACCGCCGAACTTCGCTACCAGCTCGCAGTCCGCCTGACGCTGCTCGTAGGCGGCCACCGGCGTGAGAAAGTCCCGCGGATTCGCAAGCCCGTTGGCGCCGATGGGGCCGAGATCGGGCAGACGGAAAACCGCGCCGTAGTTCTCGCAGATGTAGCCGCGTGCCGAGTCATCGAGCAGTCGCACCTGATACTTCATGCCTCGCGGCAGCAGGGCGATTTCGCCGGGAGCGACCGACATCACACCCATCTCGGTGGCGATTTCCAGCCGCCCGAGCTGTGGCACGACGAGCCATTCACCGTCGGCGCTGTAGAAGAAACGATCGGCCATGGAGCGGTTGCAGGTGTACAGCAATACGCCGCAACCCGTCTGCGCCTGCCAGTCGCCGTTGCCCGCGAGTGAGAACAGGCCCTCGACGAAGTCGGTGGGTGCCTCGGGCAGCGGGGGCGCACTCCAGCGCATCTGGTTCGGGTCGGCGGGCGTCTGCCGTGGTGCTTGCATGCGGCCGATGTCCACCCGCTCGTAAGGCGATTGCACCACCGATGGCTGGATACGATAGAGCCAGCTGCGCAGGTTCTCCCCCCGTGGCGCCGTGAATGCCGAGCCGCTGAACTGCTCGGCATAAAGGTCGTAGGGGCAGCGCTGGGGCGAGTTGCGGCCCACGGGCAGGGCGCCCGTTTCCGCCTCGCTTTCGAAATGGTTGCGGAAGCCGCTGAGATACTGCTGCTCGCTGCGCGCCATGGCGTGCTCCTCCTCGAGGTCGAATTCGGTGGCGACTACCCGATCGCAAGCCGGAATTCGGTGCCCGGCCTTCGTGCCGGCACCGTGAGCGCCCGGGAGGGCGGCTCCCGGGACTGGCCACACCGCTTGCGATCCGGGCGGTTCTGGCCCAGTGAATCGGATCATAACGCTGTTTAGTTTTGAGCGAAACCATTGACCGAGGACTGTTGCCTGTGACTGGTCTCTTGACTTTAGTTTTGTCTGAAACTAGTTTCGCGGTCCGAGTCAGTGCGTCCGCGGGTGGCTATTCTGCTCGTGTAGAAGCACTTTACTACCCAACGCCAATTGCCCCGATCGGGGGCCGATGAGGAGGCGACATGAAGCTGGCTTCCCTGAACGAGGGGCGCGACGGCGCTCTCGTCGTCGTATCCCGCGACCTGAGCCGCGCGGTCAAGGTGCCCGACGTGGCGCCCACCCTGCAGGCGGCACTGGATAACTGGCATGAGACGGAGCCGCGGCTTCAGGCCGTCTACCGTGCGCTGAATGACGGCGAAGCGAAGGGCGCGTTCGGTCTGGACATGGCGACACTCGCCTCGCCGTTGCCCCGGGCCTATCAATGGGCCGATGGCAGCGCATACGTTAACCACGTGGAGCTGGTGCGCAAGGCCCGCGGCGCGGAAATGCCGGAGAGCTTCTGGGAAGACCCGCTGATGTATCAGGGTGGGTCCGATTCGTTCGTCGGTCCCCGTGATCCGATACTCGCGGCGAGCGAAGACTGGGGGATCGACTTCGAGGCCGAGCTCGCCGTGATCACCGATGACGTGCCCATGGGAACGTCGCCGCAGCAGGCGGAGAATCACATCAAGCTGCTGATGCTCGTCAACGATGTTTCCCTGCGTAACCTGATTCCCGGAGAGCTCGCCAAGGGCTTCGGATTCTTTCAGTCCAAGCCCGCCAGCGCTTTCTCTCCGGTGGCGGTCACGCCGGACGAGCTGGGTGAGGCGTGGGACGGTACGAAGGCGCATCTGCCCATGGTCGTGCATCTCAACGGTGAGCTCTTCGGTCGTCCCAACACGGGGGTCGACATGACCTTCGATTTCGCCCGGCTGGTGAGCCACGTTACCAAGACCCGCGAGATGGAGGCGGGGAGCATCGTCGGCTCCGGCACCATCTCCAACTATGACCGCAGCCTCGGTTCCTGCTGTCTCGCCGAGCGGCGCATGCTGGAGAAGCTCGAGCACGGTGAGCCGAAGACGCCGTTCCTGCGTTTCGGCGATACGGTGCGCATAGAGATGAACGATGCCAGCGGCGCCAGCATCTTCGGCACCATAGAGCAGACCGTCGCGGAGTATCGCGGCACATGAGGCTCTACGACTACTTCCGATCCACGGCGGCCTACCGGGTAAGGATCGCCCTCAACGTGAAAGGCATCGACTACGAGTCGGTGCCGGTCAATCTGCGTGACGGCGAGCAGGGCGGCGAGGGCTACGCCGTCGTGAACCCCCAGCACCTGGTGCCGGTGCTCGAGCACGAGGGGCGGCGGTTGACCCAGTCGCTTGCCATCTGTGAATACATCGACGAGCTCCAGCCGAGCCCGGCGCTGCTGCCGGGCGATCGTGCCGGACGTGCCCGTGTGCGCGCTATTGCCCAGAGCATCGCGTGTGACATTCATCCCATCGACAATCTGCGGGTGCTGAAGTACCTCACGGGTCGCCTCGGCGTCAGCGAGGACGACAAGCTCGCCTGGTACCACCACTGGATCCACGAGGGCTTCCGGGCCATCGAGGCCACGCTCGCCGATGCCCCGGAGACCGGCACGTATTGCCACGGCGAGAGCGTGACCCTCGCGGATGTCTGCCTGGTGCCGCAGGTATACAACGCGAACCGCTTCGAGGTGGATCTGAGCGCGTATCCGACGATCCGCAGGATCAACGACGCGTGTCTGGCGCTCGCGCCGTTCGACCGCGCCCGCCCGGAACGCCAGCCTGACGCGCCGTCCTGAAGCATCGGGTTGTGACGTGGGTCAGCTTTTGCGCTAGACCTTCATAGGGAAGGTGGCTGGAACCGGAGCGACCCATCGCGCCGGCTACCGGCTGCGTATGACCGTCGCCGACTAGCGCAGGAGGTGATCATGGCTGACTACGACCCGACCCATGCTCGCCGGCTGATTCCCGGACTCAGCGGTCTCTACGACGGGCTCGCGCCGTATATGTGGCCGCTGATCCGCTTCATCGCCGGTGCCTCGCTCGTGCCCCACGGCTGGGACAAGATCATCGGCGGCGGTGTGACCGGTACCGCCGAGTTCATGGCCTCCCTCGGCATGGAGCCGGCAATGCTGTGGGCGTGGTATATCGCCCTGCTGGAGCTCATCGGCGGTACCTTGCTCGCCATCGGGTTTATCACGCGTCTGTGGGCGATTCTGGTGGTGGGGTTCATGGCGGTGGCGGTCTTCTACGTCCACTGGCCGAACGGATTCTTCTGGACGGATGCCGGATTCGAGTACCCGCTGTTCTGGGGCATCGTCGCATTCGCGCTGTTCATCCGCGGTGGTGGCCGATTGTCGGTCGATGCAGCGATGGGGAAAGAGCTGTGAGGTCTCCCGCGGCGTCTCAGTTGTCGCCATCGCGGGTGTAGGCCCAGACATGGGCGGGCGGCACGTTCGCGAATGCAGTGGCCGCTCGCCGCGCCTGCAGATGCAGTGCCTCATACTGTAGCGGCGATCCCAGCGAGTAGGTGAACTGGACGAGGGTGCCGCCCGGGCGTAGCAGTGCGAAACAGTCCTCGACGAAGCGGCGTTGCCGCTCCAGGGGGAACTGCAGGGCGGGTATGCCTGAGATCACCGCACCGAAGCGTCCGTGCATCCCGTCGGGGATGAGCCCGAGTGGCGTGCTGGCATCACCTTGCAGGATGTTGTGCCCGGGGAAGTGTGTGCGCAGATAAGCGATCATGTCGGCATCCAGTTCCACCAGCCAGAGCCGTTCCGCCGGGATGCCGGCCCTGGACAGCCCGCGCGTGATGGTTCCGGTGCCCGCGCCCAGCTCCAGCACCGGTGCATCCGCGGCCGTTTCCAGAACACACTGCGCCACTTCGGCGGCCAGCCTCGGAGAGCTTGGCAGAATGGCGCCCATCCGCAGCGGATGAGCGATCCAGCGTTTGAGAAAGAACAGAGTCCCATCGGGTTTCACCGCCACCTCCCGTACGCCGCAGGTTTTGCGCGGCTGGCTGTTGTCACAGGACGGCGAGCGTAAGGCAGCGGTGCGACAGGCGTGTGTCAATCGCCAGACGGGATACACTGGCGCAGCCGATTGTCACGCTTGCTAGAATTCCGCGCCTTCATTTTCAGCGTCCGCGAACAGGTGGTGCATGCTCGACGACGACCAAGCCCGCGTAGTGGCCCATGAGGACGGACCGGCGGTGGTGCTCGCGGGCGCGGGATCGGGCAAGACCCGGTGTACCACCGAACGGGCCGCGCGCCGATTGACCCAGACCGGGTTGAGCGGCGAGGCCATGGTGCTGTTGACCTTCACCAACAAGGCCGCCGGCGAGATGCGCGAGCGGCTGCGTGAGCGGTTGCCAGACGGGGTCGGGTTGCCGTGGATCGGTACGTTCCACAGCTTCGGCAATCAGCTCCTGCGCCGCTACGGAACCCGTGTCGGTGTGCCCCGTAATGCCACGCTGATGGACGCTGACGACGCCCGGCGCATGCTCGATACGCTGCTCGCCGGGCCATTCTCCGACAAGCAGCGCCGCCTGGAAGCGCTACAGGCTGTGGAAGCGATCAATGCGCGGGGGCTGGATGTCACCGAGGAGGCGGATCTGGACGCGATCGCCGGCACCTGCGAGGAATACGGCTTCGGCCCCGTGGCGACGGCACGCTTTCTGGAGCGCCTGCGTCGGTTCGAGCGGGAAAAGCGCACGGCGTCGCTGCTCGACTTCTCCGACCTCATCGGCCTCGCGGCGCGGATGCTGCGTAACCATGGCGAACTGCGTGAAAGGGTGAGCGGCGCTCTGCGGGACCTCACCGTGGACGAGGCGCAGGATACCGACGCCGCGCAGTTCCGGCTTCTGGATCTCCTCGCGCCGCCTTCGCGTACGGTATTGCTCGTGGGTGACGACGATCAGGCCATCTACGAATGGCGGCACGCGCGCCCGGAGAACATGCGTGACTTCATCGACGGGTGGGGCGCGACTGTCTATCGACTCGAGCGCAACTACCGCTCCACGCCGGCGATCGTCAGCGGTGGCGCCTCGCTGGTGCGCCACAACGAGGCGCGGCTGGAGAAGAATCCGTATGCGGTACGCGCTGCACCCGCCAGCGACCGGGTGACACTGTACGAATACGACCATACCGAGCCCATGGCCGATGGTGTGGCCGATGCCATCGCCAATGCCGTGCAGCGTGGCACCAGCCCCGGGCAAATCGCGGTCCTCTATCGCAAGAACCGCCTCTCCCGCATCGTGGAAACGGCCTTGCTCAAGCGGGGTGTGCCTTACCGTATCAAGGCCGGCACCGACCTCCTGGGGTATGCGGATGTACGCATGATGCTGGCGGCCGGGCGCCTCGCGGCGAATCGCCGCGATATCCGGGCGCTGTCACGTCTCGCCGAGCTGGTGCCGGGGCTCGGCACGCGGGGCGTGAGCCGGCTTGTCGCTGGCGGCGGTGATCCGTTCGCCGAGGCCGGCCGGCTTTCGCCCAAGGCCGCCGCCGGTGTCGAAAAGCTCGGCGAGGCGGTGGACCGGTTGCACCGGCGCGGTCCCGGTGAGTTGTTCGACTGGTGCCGTCAGACCCCGATGATCAACGACTGGCTGGTGCAGCGTGCCAGGCGGGGGCTGGGCGGTAATGGCAAGCCAGACGCCGACGCCCTCGAACGCGCCCTGCGCCCGGTCTATGGACGTATGCGAGCGGTTCAGATCGCGGTCAGGCGCCGGCTCGACAGCATCGACGCCAATGCCGACCTGGAAGCGCGCTGGGGCACGGCGTTGGAGGTGGTCAGCGCGGGCACCGACGAGGCGGAGTCCGATGAGCCCAAGGTAACCCTGTGCACGGTGCATGCGGCCAAGGGTCTCGAGTGGCCGGAGGTCCACCTGTTCGGGTTCTCGGAAGGCCTGATGCCCATGGAGCGCGACGGCGCCGTGGAAAACCTCGCCGAGGAGCGGCGCCTGGGCTATGTGGCCATCACCCGGGCGCAGGACCGGATCGTCCTGCATCACGCCGACCGGCTGGATATGGGCCAGGGCGACGGGGCGCAGAAGGCTGCCGTGTCGCGTTTCCTCGCAGAGGTTCAGGCGGGGCAGGCGGTGACGGTCGTCGACCGCCGCCGCGGTGCCACGGCCACGGAGAATGAAGACGCCGGTGAGGTCCGGGACTGGCTCGCGGAAATGCGCAAGGCGCTGGGGTAGGCGGGTGCGCGCGCTGGGCGTGCACCCGAGCCGGTAAGCCGCGTTGCCACGTCCGTTGCGGTGGCCGAGCGAAACGATTCAAGTTTCAAGCGGAAAGTGTGGCGCGGCGGCGGCCGTACTGCAGTGGCTGCTTCCTGCAAGGTTAGTATGTGGACCGCGCAGGTGCTCCATCCACCCTCAAGACTGCAAGACTGTCGACTTGAGAGGTGCCGCTGCTCACTCGATCGTGTGGGCGGATGGAGCGAAGCCCAATCGGCCATCGACGCCGGATTGCGTTGCGCGTCTTGCGTTTCACATCGCCTACGGCCGGCGCACCAGGACTTCTACGTTCGTGGGGTTGCCCTGGGTCAGTACCGGGTAGTCTTCCGTATTGAGCATCAACAGCGTGTCGTTGTACTGGATGCGCGCCTGGATCGTGTAGCGGCGGTCGCCGTCGATGGACTGTGGATCATAGGGCAGGCGGAACGAGTAGGGCGGAGCCGTGTCGCCGATATCGATGGTCTGCGTGGCGAGCACCTCGGCGGGGGCATCGGCACCAGGCGCGTCAAGCAAGTGAACGGCGAGCACCGCCTCCGGCGGCAGCATGATGCGCTCACGGTAGAGGACTTCACCGGTGACCGCGGGGCCGCTGTCGGCGGCGTCCCGGGGTGGCGTTGCGCACGCGCCGACGATCAGGACCAGCGACAGGCTGACCAGAAGTGTACGCATCATCTCGGCTTCTCCTTTGCTCGTGTCCGCTGCCGACCGAAGCCGGCGGCATGATATGGCGCGTCCTTCGAGGCGATGACGTCGTCCCCCGTACCGCAGACGGTAGCACGCCTTCCGGGGTTGACTTTCGTGGCTGGAGCCCGTTAACTGATTGCATGGATATCGCACGGCCCCAGCACAAGTTGCTCTCCCTCCTGCCGCTCCTGCTGGCACCGGGGCTGCTGCTGCGCCTTGCGCGCAGCTAATCCAACCTCACTCCCAATCCGGTTTTCCATCACCCGCCCGACAGGGCGAAAGGCGCATTCGAGCGAGGAGCGAGCGTTCATGCCGCGCAATACGCATCACGACAGCAGCCGTCGACTGATCAGCGGCCACCGGGCCATGGGTGGGTGGCAGCCTGGTGGCCGGATTACCGCCATGTATCCAGGAATACGACGAAAATGCGTGGAGACCTGAACGATGTTGTCTGATCCGTCGACGAAGTACCGCCGCTACGTTCCGGTACGGTTGCGTGACCGCACCTGGCCGGACGCCGTGATCGAAAAGCCCCCGGTGTGGATGAGCACCGACCTGCGTGACGGCAATCAGGCGCTGTTCGAGCCCATGGGGGTGGAGACCAAGCTCGAGATGTTCGAGATGCTGGTCTCGGTCGGCATCAAGGAGATCGAGGTGGGCTTTCCCTCCGCCTCGGAGACCGACTACACCTTCGTTCGCCGCCTCATCGAAGAAGATCGTATTCCCGATGACGTGCGCGTCGAGGTGCTCACCCAGGCGCGGGATCATCTCATCGAGAAGACGATGGAATCGTTGCGCGGTGCCAAGCGCGCCATCGTCCACCTCTACAACGCGACATCGCCGGTGTTCCGTGAGGTGGTCTTCCGTCTGGATCGCGACGGATCCCGCGAAGTCGCGATCAACGGCGCGCAGCTCATCAAGCGCCTTGCCGCGGAGCAACCGGAGACGGAGTGGACGTTCCAGTACAGCCCGGAGACGTTCTCGGGCACCGAGCCGGATTTCGCCCGTGAGATCGTGGACGCGGTGACCGGGGTTTGGGAGGCCTCGCCGCAGAACCCGGTCATCATCAATCTGCCTGCCACGGTGGAGATGTCGACACCGAACGTCTTCGCCGACCAGATCGAGTGGATGCACCGCAACCTCGCCCGGCGCGATGGCATCGTGTTGAGCGTCCACCCGCACAATGATCGCGGTACGGCGGTGGCCGCCGCGGAGCTCGCCGTGATGGCCGGTGCCGACCGCGTCGAAGGATGCCTGTTCGGCAACGGCGAGCGCACCGGCAACGTGGATCTGGTCACCCTCGCACTCAATCTCTACACCCAGGGCGTTCACCCGGGGCTCGATTTCTCGCGGATCAATGACGTCGCCCGGACGGTGGAGCAGTGCACCCAGCTTCCGATTCACCCGCGCCATCCGTATGTGGGGGATCTCGTATTCACGGCCTTCTCCGGCTCCCACCAGGACGCCATCAAGAAGGGATTCGTCGCTCAAAAGGCGGACGAGCCGTGGCGGGTGCCTTACCTTCCCATCGATCCCGAGGATCTCGGCCGGACCTACGAGTCCGTGATCCGGGTGAACAGCCAGTCCGGCAAGGGCGGCGTGGCCTACCTGCTCGAACGCGACTACGACCTGTCCATGCCACGGCGCATGCAGGTGGAGTTCAGCAACGTCATCCAGCGTGTGGCGGATACCACCGGCAGCGAGGTACACGCCGAGCAGATGTGGGAGATTTTCCGCCGGGAGTACCTGGAGCTGGACGCGCCCATCGATTACCTCGGACAGAGCCTGTTCGACGCGGACGGCCGCCAGGGCATCCGCTTGCGCGTGCGCGAGAATGGGCGGGAGGAAACCCTCACCGGCGTCGGCAACGGCCCCATTGACGCGCTTCTCGATGCCCTCGACGTGGATGTGCGCGTGCAGCACTACGAGGAACACTCCATGGGCCGTGGCTCCGATGCCCAGGCGGTGTGCTTCATGGAGCTCTCCTGCGACGGCGTCGCCGGCGATGTCTTTGGCGTGGGCATGGACGGCAACATCGTCAGCGCATCCATCAAGGCCGTGGTCAGCGGCGTCAACCGCATCTGGGACCGTCTCCCGGAGGATCGGCGGAAGCATTTCTTCCGCGCTCAGAAAGGCGGTCAGCAGTACGCCTGACGGTTCCGTCGGCGGAGGGGCCGGACCGGCTCCTCCGCGCGGTGACGCTGGCCAGCGGTCGTTAAGCGCCGGTTCACGACACGGGTGAGACAGTAGGGGACGCATCAAACGAGGGAGGTCCGGCCATGTGGACTCTCACGCTGCCCCTATCTGTGCTTCTGCTAACCGGCATGGTGGCATTGCCGGGCGACAGCCTGGCCGCGGATGCGATCGTCGCCGGGGTTCACGGCGATGATCGTCGCTCGGATGCGCGTCCCCTGGCCGTCGACCACCGCGGTGCCTTTTCCCACAAGTTCCGTCATGATCGCTTCCGCCACGACAAGCGTCTACGAGGTGGCTTTCGCCATCATGAGTTTCGCCACGGCGGTTTCCGTTTCGGCAAGTTCCGGCACGGACATTTTCATCGCCACAAGTTCTCCCACGGTGGCTTTCGCCACCACGAGTTCCGCCACGGCCGGTTTCCGCACCACAAGTTCCGTCAAGGGCGCCACGGACTCCGCGGGTTCCATGGTCATGGGTTCCGGCATCACGAATTCCGGAAATTCCGCCACCGCGGCGGTGCACGCGTGATATTGCGCGACGGCGATTGAGCGCGCCCCGCGGGCACAGGGCCGCCGTGTGGGCGGGCCCGATCGTGCCGGCATATTGCCGGCAGAAGGCGAGGCAGTCAGGTGAGCCGACGACCGTCGCCTGCGGCAAAGAGGTGCACGTCGCTCGGTGCGATAGCCAGCGGCAGACGGTCGCCGGTGTTCACGGGGTGGCCGCCGTCGAGTCGCGCCACCACAATCCCGCTGTCCTCGCTGACGCGACCGTAGACGAGGGTATCCGCGCCCAGCGGTTCCACGAGCTCCACGTTCAGGCTCAGATTCGCCTCGCCTTGGGTCGTCGGGCGCAGGTGCTCCGGACGCAGGCCGGCGACGGCATCGCCGTTCGCTCCCGGCAGGTCCAGGCTGCCGCCACCGGGCAGCACCATGCGGCCATCGTACGCCGAGACAGCCACGAAGTTCATCGCCGGTGAGCCGATGAAGCCGGCGACGAACTGCGTTGCCGGCTGTTCGTAGACCGCGGCGGCAGTGTCCACTTGCTCGGGAGTGCCGTTGTTCATCACCACCAGACGGTCCGCCAGAGTCATCGCTTCGACTTGGTCGTGGGTGACGTAAACCGCCGTCGTGCCGAAGCGTTGCTGCAGCCGCTTGATTTCCAGGCGCATCTGCACGCGCAGCTTGGCGTCCAGGTTGGACAATGGCTCGTCGAACAGGAAGACGCTGGGCTCGCGTACCAGTGCCCGCCCCATGGCGACACGCTGGCGTTGTCCGCCGGATAGCTCGCGCGGGCGGCGCTCGAGCAGCGCCTCGATGCCCAGCAGGGCCGCCGTCTCGTGCACGCGCTTGCGGATGTGTGCCTTCGCGATCCCGCGGTTACGCAGGCCGTACGCCATGTTCTCGAACACGCGCATGTGCGGGTAGAGCGCGTAATTCTGAAAGACCATCGCCATATTCCGCTCAGCGGGCTCACGGTGGGTGATGTCCGTGCCGTTCAGACGGATGGTGCCGGCGCTGGCGCGCTCCAGCCCGGCGATCAGGCGCAGAAGCGTGGACTTGCCGCAGCCCGACGGGCCGACCACGACCACGAACTCGCCTTCGTCGATAGCGAGATCCAGGCCGTGGAGCGCGGTATGGCCGTTGCCGTACGTCTTGGCGAGGCCTTCGATGGTTAGCGACGCCATGGTTATTTCTCCGAGTCGATCAGGCCTTTGACGAAGAACCGCTGCATGAGCGCGATCACCACTACGGGGGGAATCATCGAGAGCAGCGCCGTCGCCATGACCACCGGCCAGTTGGGCTCTTCGTCGCTTACCGTGACCATGCGGTTGATGCCCATCACGATGGTGTAGAGATCCTCCTCGGTGGTCACGATCAGTGGCCAGAGGTACTGGTTCCAGCCGTAGATGAACAGAATCACGAACAGCGCGGCGATGTTCGTGCGCGACAACGGCAGCAGGATGTCGCGAAAGAACCGCCAGGGTCCGGCGCCGTCCATCCGGGCCGCCTCCAGGTACTCCTCGGGGACCGTGAGAAAGAACTGCCGAAACAGAAAGGTCGCCGTGGCCGAGGCGATCAGCGGAACGGTCAGGCCGGCGTAGCTGTCGAGCATGCCAAGCGCGCTGATCACCTCGAAGGTGGGCAGGATGCGTACCTCCACGGGCAGCATCAGGGTGACGAAGATCAGCCAGAACACGACCATCTTGAACCGGAAGCGGAAGTAGACGATCGCGTAGGCCGACAGCAGCGAAATCGCGATCTTGCCCACGGTGATCCCGAGTGCCATCACCAGGCTGTTGAGCAGCATGGTGGCTACTGGCACGCCGCCAGCGCGCTCCATTCCCTGAGTGAGCGCCAGGCGCAGGTTCTCCAGCCCGTGCCCGCCGGGCAGGAAGGGCGTTGGCGGGCTGACCAGGGCGCCGGGTGGTTGCGTGGCGGCCACGAACGTCATCCAGACCGGCATAGCGACGATCGCCAGGCCGACGAGCAGGAGCGCGTGGGCGGCGGCGGTCAGCCCGGGGCGGTGTTCCACCATCATGCGTATGCCACCCGTCGTTCGACGAAACGGAACTGCAGCACGGTGAGCGTGATCACGATAGCCATGAGTACTACCGACTGTGCCGCGGAACTGCCGAGGTCCAGGCCGACGAAGCCGTCCTGGTAGACACGGTAGACCAGGATGTTGGTGCTCCCTGCCGGCCCGCCGGCGGTCGTCGCATGCACGATACCGAACGTCTCGAAGAACGCGTAGACGAGGTTCATGACGAGCAGAAAGAACGCGGTGGGGCCGAGTAGCGGTAACACGACGGTGGCCAGCCGCCTACCCGGCCCGGCCCCGTCGATGGCGGCCGCTTCCACCAGAGAGCGCGGGATTGCCTGGAGCCCCGCGAGGAAGAACACGAAATTGTAGCTCACCTGTTTCCAGGCCGCGGCGACGATGATGAGTACCATCGCCTGGCCGCCGTTGACGTAGTGATTCCAGTCGACGCCGAGCAGGCCCAGCCCGTGGGCGATGAGCCCAATGGTGGGGTTGAACAGAAACCACCACAGCACCCCCGCGATGGCCGGGGCGATGGCGTAGGGCCAGATGAGCAGGCTGCGGTAGAGCGAGGCGCCATGCAGCACCCGGTTCGCGGCGATGGCGAGCGCGAGCGCCACGGCCATGGCGATGCCGGCCACGGCTGCCGCGAACCCCAGGGTACGCCAGAGTGTTGCCAGGTAGTCGCTGCTGCCGAACAGCGCGGCGAAGTTCTCCAGTCCGACGAAACGACTGCCCAGCCCGAATGGATCCTCCAGCCGTAACGACTGGTAGAGCGCCTGGGCGGCCGGCCAGAGGAAGAAGACCACGGTGATGGCGAGCTGCGGCAATACCAACGCGGCCACCGTCACGCGGTGGCGGGCGAATTGCGCGCGTTTTTCCATGCGGATGCCTGTCTGGGTCGGCGATGGGTCGGATGGTCGCGATGACCCGGCCGGGCGCGGTCACGAGGCGACGGCGCCCGGCTCCAATGGGCCGCTTACTGGTGCGTCTTCTCGAACCGGCGCAGGAGCGCGTTACCCTCGGCGACCGCGTCCGCGAGGGCTCGCTCGGCGTTCTTGTCGCCGGACCATACCGCCTCGAGCGCGTTGTTCAGCACTTCGCGGACCTGCACGAAGTTGCCGAGACGCAGCCCCTTGGAAGCGGGGACCGGTTTGTTGAAGGTGAGCTGCTTGATGGCGATGTCCGTACCCGGATTCTCGCGGTAGAACCCTTGCTCGCGGGAGCGCTCGTAGGCGGAATAGGTGATCGGCACGTAGCCGGTCTTCTGATGCCATTCGGCTTGCACCTCCGGCGAGCTGAGGTAACGGAAGAACTCCGCCACACCCTCGTAGGTGGCCTCGTCGTGGCCCCGCAGGACCCACAGCGTGGCGCCGCCGATGATGGAGTTCTGCGGCGCGGCCGCCACCTCCCCCCGGTACGGCAGGAAGGTAATGCCGAACTCGAAGTCCGTCTCCTTGGTGACGGAGCCATAATAAGCCGAGGAGTTCATGAGCATGGCGCACTTGCCGGTGTAGAACAGCGGGTTGGCGTCGCCGCGGCGGCCGCCGTAGCGGAAGATGTCCTCCTTCTGCCAGGCGGCGAGCTGCGCGATGTGGTCGACGAACAGCCCGTTGTCCAGGCGCAGCTCGGTGTCGAGGCCCTCGAAGCCGTTGGCACGGGTGGCGATCGCCTCGCCGTGCCAGGCGCCCAGGTTCTCGAGCTGTACCCAGGACTGCCAGCCCGTGGTGAAGCCGCATTCCGCGGCACCGGTGTCGATGAGCTTGCGCGAGGCGTCGGCGAGTGCGGCCCACGTGCTCGGCGGATTGTTCGGGTCCAGGCCGGCCTTTTCGAAGGCGTCCTTGTTATAGAACAGCACCGGCGTGGAGCTGTTGAACGGCAGCGAGAGGAGCTTGCCGTCCGGGGTGGTGTAGTACGACTTCACCGCATCCAGGTAGTCGTCCGGATGCCACTCGACGCCAGTGTCCGCGACCAGCTCGTGCACGGGGTAGATCGCCTCCCGTGCACCCATCATCGTCGCCGTGCCTACCTCGAATACCTGCACGATGGCTGGCTGCTCGCCGGACCGATAGGCGGCGATTGCGCCGGTCATGGTCTCGGTGTACGTGCCCTTGTAGACCGGATTGATGACGTAGTCATCCTGCGAGGCGTTGAAACGCTTGGCGAACGTCTCCACGAGCTCACCGGTGGTGCCGCCGCCCATGGCGTGCCACCACTGGATCTCCGTGGCGGCCTGCGCGGTACCGGCAAATGTTGCAGCCGCAATTAATGCGCTGAGCGTTTTCCCGAGCATTTTTTCGGTCTTCCCTTTATCGTTTGGCTGTATGCACTGGCGTGACCATCGCGGCAGCGTAGGTGGGCCCCGTTGCCCGGTGATTGCGGTATTGTTGCCGGGAGGTGACAGGCAGTCGCTTGCGCCGAGGGGGGTGGGCCTGCGAACCTTGTACGGTTAACCAAATCGTACAATCGGCTTGCGGCGGCACGCGCAAGCGGCGTTTTCAAGCGCTGGCGGCCGCCGGGAGGCGACCGGCGTTTGCGTCGGTTTCGCAATGCAACCGTTAGGCGCGGGCCGGTGAGCCGCGGCGCCGGACGGTACGGAGGTTCAACGTGGACAACGGTAGAGCGCGAGCCCGCAACGGCAGTAGCTCGGGGCTGTGGCTGTTCGCGACCAATTTCTTCAAACACCCGACGATGCTCGGTTCCATCATTCCGAGTTCGCGCTGTCTGATCGACCGCGTGCTGGCGCCGGTGGACTGGAAGCGCGCCAAGCGCGTCGTCGAGTATGGGCCAGGCGTCGGGACGATTACCCGTGAGCTGCTCAAGCACATGCCCGAGGACGGCGAGTTACTGGCCATGGAGCTCAACGATGACTTCGCCCGTTATCTCGACCAGAAGATCGACGATCCGCGCCTGACGGTCGCACATGCCTCGGCCGGGGAACTGGATCAGTGGATGCAGCGCCTCGGCTGGGACGGCGTCGATTACGCGATCTCCGGCATCCCTTTCAGCACCATGCCCGAGGAGATTCGGGACGACATTCTGAGCAAGACGCGCAAGAGTCTGGGGGATACGGGGGAATTTCTCGTCTACCAGTTCTCGAACGCCACCTTCCCCTACCTACAGGATACGTTCACGCACGTGGACAAGGGGTTCGTGCTGCGTAACGTCCTGCCGGCGCACTACTACCGTTGCCGCGCCAAGGCCTGACGCCCTTCTGCGGGGGCGTGCCGTCGCGGCGCGGCGTTGCGCCGCCTTGCCGCGGCCGCGGTTCCGGGGCGCTCCGGGGATACGACGAGCGGCTGTCAGGGAATTGTCGCCCGTGGAATCGTCGCCCGTGCCGATCACCACTAGGGACATCGGCGCGCTCGTGCGCACGCCGGTGGATTGCCGCGATGAGCGCGCCGACGGACTTGGAACCTTTGAAAGCTGTCCCCATCTAACAAAATAGCGAGGGACGAGAGAGGGCAAGAAAAAAGCCCGCATAGCGGGCTGGAATGTTTATATTGGTTTGTCGACTCTCCCCCCCTTGGCCGACGTGCCCGATCTTGCGCCGGGTCTCGTCTTCAAGGTGTAGTCGATACTACCGTAGCCACACGGCGACGCAAGCATGAATTGTGACGCGCCGCAGCATTCTGTGACTTCGTGGCATGCGGTTCATGACTGACGGGGGATTCACATTCGGGCGATTTCGTGTATACTGCACTGCATCAAGCGGTTTCAATCTCTCCTCCTCCTTGGCCGACCGATGCGTCGGCTTTTTTTTGTCCACGGCGGGTGCCGTGGCGGGGAGAGGGGCCGCTACCCGTGCCATCGGGATGCGATTTGTGCGCTGCCGGCAACGTATTTGTGACTGACAGTCGGTTCACTTTTGCGCGGAATCAGATATACTGCATTGCATCAACGGGTTTCAATCTCTCCTCCTCTTGGCCGACCACTCCTGGTCGGCTTTTTTTTGTCTGGAGCTTGCCTCGCGTGGTTGGTTCGGCGGCCGGTCGTCCCTACAGGCCTAGCCAGCGCGGAAGTGCCAGCGTGAGGGCCGGGAAGGCCGTCAGGATGGCCAGGCGCGCGACGTCCGCCAGTATGAACGGCGTCACCCCGCGCATGATCCGCACGAGCGATATGTCCGTGGCCGTCGACTGGATCACGAAGAGATTCATGCCGATCGGCGGCGTGATCAGGCCCAGTTCAATGACCGTCACCAGGATGATGCCGAACCACACCGGGTCATACCCCAGGTGAGTCACCACCGGGAAGACGAAGGGTACCGTCAGCAGCATCATCGACAGGCTGTCCATGAAACAGCCGAGCAGCAGATAGAAGGCCAGCAGCACGACCATCACCGTCCAGGCTGGCCAGTCCAGCCCGCTGACGACGCCGACGAGAAACTGGGGCAGGTTGCTCGACTCGATGAAGAAGTTGAACAACGCCGCGCCAATGAGGATGAAGAAAATCATACCGCTGGTCACGGCGGTCTCCCGGATACCGGCGGCGAGCACCTGGCGGTTGAGCTGGCCCCGTAACGCGGCGAACGCGAAAGCTCCGGCCGCTCCGATGGCCGCGGCCTCCGTAGGCGAGAAAAGCCCCGCATAGATGCCGCCGATCACCAGTGCGAACAGCGCCGCCACATCCCATGTGCGCGCCAGCGCCTGCAGGCGCTGGCCGCCGGTTCGGCGGTCACCGGCGGGCCCGAGCGTGGGGTCCAGGCGTGTACGCAGTCGCACCGCGAGCATGTAAAGGCCCATGCCCAGCAGCCCGGGAATGAGCGCGGCGGCGAACAATGCGCCAATGGACTCCCGGGTGAGTAGCGCGTAGATCACGAGAATGATGCTCGGTGGAATGAGCACCCCGAGGGTACCGCCGGCCGCCACCGAGGCCGCGGCAAGGGATTCTGCATACCCCTTGCGGCGCATCTCCGGCAGCGCCACGCGGGACATGGTCGCTGCGGTTGCCAGGCTGGAGCCGCAGATCGCGCCGAAGCCCGCGCAGGCACCGATGGTGGCGATGGCCAGACCCCCGCGCACGTGCCCGACGAAGGCGTAGATACCTTCGTAGAGATTGCGTGAAAGCCCCGCATGGGCGGCGAATACGCCCATGAAGATGAAAAGGGGAACAACCGACAACCCGTAGGGATGCACCGCTTCGAAGGGCTGGGTGCCGAGCATGAATTTCACCGCCGGCCAGCCGGCCAGGGGAATGGAGCCGACGATGCCCACCAGCCCCATGGCGACAGCCACGGGTAGCCGCAGCGCGATGAGCACGAGGGTTACGATGAAGCCGACGATGCCGGCGATCTCCGGGGGCATAGGCGTCAGCAGCCCTTGGTGGAATGGCCGGTGAACGCCTCGGCGAAATGGCGCGCGGCATTCAGCAGGGTGGCCAGTAGCGACAGGAAACAGCCCGAGAGCAAGGCGGTCCAGTAGTAGATCATCGGAATCCCGATGGTTTGGGACGAGTCACCGTAATCCAGCGCGAGCATGGCTTGCTCCCAGCCGTAGCGGCCGATGAGCGCCACGAACGTGGCCCCCGCCAGCGCTGCCAGCGCATCGAGCAACGCGCGTCCCCGCGGCGGCAGCCAGTCCGTAGCGACGGTGATGCCGACGTGGCCGTCGCGGATGAAGGCATAGGGAATGGACCAGAAGGCCATCGCCATGACGCAGAGCTGGGTGATGTCGACCATCCCGGTCAATGAGTGGTTGAGCGCGGCACGTGCGACTATGTCGGCGACGACCATCACGATGGCGAAACCCAGCACCACCACGCCGGCGGTTGCCACCAAGGCGAGTATCCACTCGGCGTAGTGGTGCATCCGGGCGACGAGGCCGTTTTCAGCCCTGGTCACTGTACTCGCGCACCAGCTCGCGGGCACGGCGATAGAGCGCTTCGGCATCGTCGACGCCGCTCGCCTCCAGCTCCTGGAGACGCGCCTCGATCATGGGCTGGAGCTGTTCGCGCCAGCGTGCACGCTCCTCGTCGCTGACACTGATGAACTCGTGGCCGCGCTCCTTGGCGTCCTTTCGGCCCGCCCGGTCCCACTTGTCCCACCAGTCGCCGAATCTGGCGACCAGCGTTTCGCCGGAGAGCTCGTCGATGGCCTGCTGGACGTCCGCCGGGAGGCTGTCGTACTTGCGCTGGTTCATCGCAAAGTAGAACGAGACCGTGTAGGCACGGGCATCGGTGTGATACTGCAGCACCTCGTTCAGCCGGAATGCGCCCACCGCATCCCAGGTGAACACGGTGCCGTCCAGGGTGCCTTTCTGCAGGTTCTCGTAGACCTCGCTCGGTGGCATGCCCACGGGGCTGGCGTCGAGGTAGTCGAGCATCTGCGAGACCGCCGGACTCGGTGTACGCAGCCGCAACCCCTCCAGGTCCTCGAGGCTGCGTACGGGTGTGTCCGTCGTATGGACCAGACCGGCATTATGGGCGTGCAGCGCCAGGACCTTGAGGCCGCGGTATTCATCGCCGAAGCGGCCGTTGCGGTAGAGCTCCCAGAGCACTCGCGAGGCGGTGTCCGCTTTCTCGACCATGAACGGCAGCTCGATGACGGATGTCGCCGGGAATCGCCCCCTCGGCAGCCCGCTCAAGCCGTGCGCGATATCCACAACGCCCGCGCGGACCTGGTCGAGCTGGCGGGTGATGTTGCCGAACGACGTGTTGCCCGGGTGGATCGTCACTTTCACGCGCCCGTCGGTACGCTTCTCCAGCGCTCTCGCCCAGGGCTCGATGAAATCCGTATGAATGCCGTGGGAAGGGGGCAGGTAATGGCTGATCTTCAGCTCGATCGTCTCCTGGGCGACAGCATTCGCGCCCAGACCGAGGCCGGCGAGGGCGACTGCGCCCAGGGCCAGGCGACGCAGCAGGCGGTGGCTCATGGTCTCCTCCTCGTTGTTCTGGGTCGGCGATACCGAATTAGCTTAGCGGTTATTGGTTTTGATAGAAAGTATTTGCCGGCGTCCCTATCGCGAGTCGCGAATGCGCTCGATCTGTTCACGCAAACGGTCCAGCAGACGGTTCAGGTCGCGACGTTCGTCGTCGGTTAGCCCCGAGAGCAGCTCCTGTTCCCAGTCGAGCGCCAGGGGCGCGATCTGCTCGTAGAGCGCACGACCGCGATCGCTCATGCGGATGACGGCGACGCGCTGATCGTTGGCATCGGTCTCGCGCCGGATGAGCTGGCTGCGGACCATGCGCTGCAGCGCGCGGCTCACGCGGGGCTTGTCCATGTTGGTGCGTTCGCTGAGCTCACCGGCGGACAGCGGCTCCTCGCGAGCGAGGTTGGCCAGAATGCGCCATTCGGGAATGGAAATGCCGAATCGTGCCTGATAGGTGTTGGCGAGCGAGCGGCTCACCCAGTCGGAGAGCACCGCCAGCCGATACGGGATGAAGCGCTCGATCTCTAGCAGGTCGGTCGCAGAGGCTTGTCGGTCGTCTCGGTTATCGCTCATGGCTCGTTCTTCAATGTGACGTGGGCGGAGTGAGGGCGGGGACGCGCCTCGTGAATCGTCGTTTTCCGGGAATTGTAACGAACGCTACGCCACGGCCGGGTGGATGTGTGCCTCCCGGGCCAAGCACCTTGTCTGCTGCGTCGCAACAAAATTCGTTAGCATGCTCGGTAAATCGATATACGGGAGTGAATGCCCATGACGCAGTGGTATCTCATCATCGGCCCGGCGGATAGCGGCGACCGGCAGGTCTACAAGGCGCGCCTGGGCGATTACGACCAGGCCGTGGCGCTGGCCGAGCGTCTCGGGCTCGGTGCCGAGGCGACGATTCTCGACGAAGCCGCCGTGGCCCGTGTTGGCCGCTATGGCTACGGTTTCCAGCTCGTCTTCCAGATTGCCCCTGAAGTCGATCCGCTCGAGTACGGGGTCGGCGAGGCGCACGTCGACGAACGCGAGGCTGCTTAGCGTTCCGATCCGGAACACTGACACCCCGTACCGTGGTAGCTTGCCTGTCACCACGGTAATCGGGGCGGGCAGGCATGCCGAGCGTACTCATAGCCGACGATCATCCCTTGATGCGGGACGCCCTGCAGCCTCTGCTGGGCGAGCTCTTCGACGATGCTCCCCGCATTGACGAAGCCGAAACCCTGTCGAGCGCCCTGACTGCGCTCGACAGCGCCACCTACGATCTGGTCCTGCTGGACCTGTGCATGCCCGGTGGTGGCGATGCTGCTGCCCTCATGGCGGCGCGGGAGCGGGCGCCCGGGGTTCCCGTCGTGGTGATCTCCCATCGCGAGGATGCCGCCGTGGTGCGCCAGAGTATTGCCGCGGGTGCTGCCGGCTACATTCCCAAATCTCTGGATACTTCACTTATCCGCAGCGCATTGCGGTTGATTCTGGACGGCGGTCAGTATTTTCCGGGCTGGGCACTCACGGACAGCGGTTCCCGTCCGACTGCCCCCGATCCGGATACGAGTGCGCTTACCCGTCGGCAGCGCACCGTGCTGCGCCTGCTCGGGGAGGGGTGTTCCAACCGCCAGATCGCCGAGGCACTGCACTTGAGCGAGTGGACGGTGAAGGCTCACGTCAGCGCCGTGCTGCGCAAGCTCGGCGTCAGCACGCGCCTCGAGGCCGCATTGATCGGTCGCGAAATCGGCACAGAGTAGCTGGTGTCCTGGAACAGGACACTAGCGCTGCAACAGGCTCCGCAGGCGCGCCGTATCCACTGGTTTATGCAGCAGGGCGATGTTCAGCTCGTGACAGGCGGTGGCGAGCCAGTCGCCGCGTTCGCTGGTGACCATGACCAGCCGAAGGCGGGGATGCGACTGCCGCAGTCGGCGCGCATACGTGAGGCCATCTTCCACCTGTTCGTCCAGATGCAGATCGACGATGACAGTGTCCACGTCGCCCGGTGGATCCGCGGGCGGGCACTCCCGGGCCGCCACGCGCGCGCCCCACTGGGTGAGCATCGAGGCCAGCCCCATTCGTACTGCCGGGTCGTTTTCGATCAGCAAGACGTGGCACGCCAGCTCCGTCGGTGGCGGCTGCGCCCCGGTACGTGCCGTGGCGGCGCCTGCCCGTGCCGGCTCACCTGCCGGCAGCGTGACGCCGAAGGAGGAACCGTGCCCCGGGCGCGAGCGCAGCGTGATGGACGCGGCCAGCAGCTCGGCCATCATGCGGACGATGGTCAGTCCCAGGCCCAGGCCTTTCTGCCCCATACCGCGGCTGTGGGGTAGTTGGTAGAACCCCCGGAAGATGCGTTCCTGCTCCGAGCGGGCGATGCCGACACCGGTATCGTAAACACCCACATGCCAGTTCGCCCCGCAGCGCCGCGTACCGAGCAGAATGCCCCCGGTGGCGGTGTAGCGCACGGCATTGCCGAGCAGATTGCGCAGGATGCGCTCGACCAGCGCCGGATCGCTGTATACCACCGCGGGCGGGCAGCGTACCCGGCAGATGAGCCCCTCGCTTTCGGCATGCAGGCGGTATTCCTGTCCCAGCCGCTGTATGAGGTGGTCGAGGCGGAAGTGCTCGGGTTGCGGCACGACGACGCCGGAGTCGAGCTTGGCGATGTCGATGAGGCTGCCCAGCAATGCCTCCATGGTTTCCAGCGTGGCCTGTCCGCCTGCGGCGAGGTCGAGAATGTGATCGTCATCCGCACGGTCGGTGATCGCCTGCAGCAGCAGGCGCGCGGCGGTGAGGGGTTGCTGGAGGTCGTGGCTCACCGCGGTGAGAAAGCTGGACTTGTTTTCGCTGGCCCGCTCGGCGCGTGCCTTGGCGCGTTGCAGCTCGTCCTCGGCGCTGCGGCGCCGGGCGATTTCGTCCATCAGCCGGCGGTTGGCTTCCACCAGCTCCGCGGTGCGCGCCTTGACCGTTTCCTCGAGCACGGCGGCGGTCTCGAACAGCGCGTAGTCGCTCTGACGTGCCCCCTGCTCGTGCTCGGCGCGCTCCATGAGCACGTTCACCATGCGCCTGAGGCGCGCATTGTCCGCGCGCAGGCGCGCCAGTTCGCCACCGTCACTCATGGGCGAATGCAATGCCTGTGAACGTCTGGTTGAGGTGCATGCGCCCGAATTGTTCGCCGTAGGAGGCGAGACCGCCGATGGTGAACCGTGCCAACAGGGCGTCGGCGGCCGGCAGCAGGCCGTCGGATTCGAGCTCCAGGTGGCGCAGGGCGCAGTCGAACGCCAGCGTCGTGGCGACGCCGCCCAGGTCCGTTGCCACCGCGTGGAGCCGGTGGCGGAGGTCGGCGATCAGGTCGCCGGGATGTGCTACCCGCAGGACGATGCCCTGATCAATGGCACAGGTGAATACCAGGCCCTCGTCCGGGTCGGTGGACACCAGGCGGACCGAGCGCACGTAGTGCGAGTCACCCACCTTTACGGCCAGCGGCCGTGCCGCGAGAACGGCGGGGGTGAGCATTTCCGGGGGCTGGCCGATGGCCCGCGCGTATGCGCGGGCGGCGGGTTCGCCATTGAGCTCCAGGACCACTCGGCGTGCCGGGTCGGCGCGTGTGACCAGCAGGCGCTGCTCGCCGGGGGTGAAATGATGGGTGCTGAAGGCCTGAAAGGCCCGTCGCGGGCGAATCAGTACCAGTACCGCCGTGTTGTCCCGGCTGTGGCCCTGATACCAGATGCGGCCAGCGAGTCTGCGGAAATGGTCACCCGTGGAAGCCCCCACGAGGTTCAGCGTGCCCAGCCCCTGGGCAACCGATGCCACCAGCCTTTCCTCGCACTGAGCGAGACCGTCGACCAGCAGCAGCGCGAAGGTGTTCTCGGCCTCCGCGGATTGTCCGCTGATCCGGTGCAGCTCGCTCTTCAGCCAGCTGGCGGCCTGAAACCCCTGGGCGAAATCGAGCCGGCTCACATCGCCGAGCGACGCCGTCACCACGTCGGCGTCACCGGGAAACGCCGTGGCGCTGATACCGTGGCTGCGATAACCGCCGGGGCCCAGCACGGCGGAGCCGATGGCGCCGAGGACGCGGGCATCCGGGCGCCGTTGCGCCAACGCGCTGCTCGTATCCGCGAGGGGATAGTCGCCGGATGACCAGACAACGATGAGTGCGTGGCGCGCGCTGCCCAGCTTGTCGTCGATCTCCGCCGCCGCCCGAGCGGGATCGCCGGCAAACGTATCGACCTGCCGGATCGTGCCGGCCGTGTGCGCGGCTGTCGCCTGCTGCTGCATGACTATCCACTCCCCCCGGCCTCGCACGAACGCGTACGTGCACTCGATGCTACCAGTTCGTCGCCGGCGCACGAGGCCGCATCCGCATCCGGTGCAGCGCAGTGGTCGCCTCGCTGGTGGAGCCTGATTGTTGCGGCGCTCGCGCACACCGATCCCGCCTCCTAACACTTTCGGGCTATATGCGGGGGCAAAAATGCTGCGTCGGGGCAATAGTGGCGTTCCGGTACACCCGCTTACGGTAGATAACCGATAACGACAAGACGATGCGGGAGGAGAGTCATGCGGCGTTCGATCGGTGCGGGTAGAGCGCTCGCTCAGTGTACGGTGGCGACCCTGACCGTCGCTGCGGGCAATGCCGGCGCTCACGACCTTTATGCCGGCCCGGACGGTTCCCGGTTCAGCATCGATACGGAGATCGGCGTCGGCTATTTCTCCAGTCAGGACGACTACTCGGGGCGCGGGCGCGAGGAGGTCGACTGGAGCGAGGCTTACATCAAGGCCGGGATATCCGGCGAGCGGGCGCTCGGCAACGGTGCCAGTGTCTATGGGGCGTTGAACCTGCTCGCTTCCACCACCGATGGCGACGGTGATGCCGGTGGATTCACCACCGGCGAGGAGAGTGAGCTCGACCTCGAGGACGCCTATGTCGGCTGGCGCTCCGGCGGTCTGTTCGGCGAGGCCGACAATGGCGTCGATTTTTCCGTGGGCAGCCAGGCCTTCACCGTAGGCGACGGCTGGCTGATCAACGGCGATGCCCTCAACGTCGGCGCGGGGCTCGGCGACGACGTCGACCGGGGCGGCGCCTACTGGCTGGCGCCCCGGCGGGCCTTTCGCCGCACTGCCATCGCGCGCTTCAGCACCGCTTCGCCGTGGCGCGGTGATGTCTTCTACCTGGCGTCGGACAACGCGGTGCAGGGCGACACCGAGATCGCCGGCGTGAATGTCGAGTACGGCAACGACCGTCTGGGCACGCTGGCAGCCACTTATCTCCGTGTCGTGGACGTGGATGACGAAGTGCTCGGCGGACTGCAGGCGCATCGCGAGGATCTCAACACGTTGAGCGTGCGGGGCAACGGCAGTCTCGGGCTCGACGACACCACTTTCGCCTTCGAGGCGACCATGCAGCGCGGTGATCCCGGCATCGCGGGCGGCGATGCGGATGTGCGCGCACACGCCTGGTATGTCGAGGGCGGATATCAGTTCGCCGACGCGCCGCTGGCACCGAAGATCACCTACCGCTTCAGCCGCTTCTCCGGCGACGATCCGGATACCACCGACATCGAGGCCTACGACCCGCTGTTCTACGGCTTCAGCCGCGGTTACGGGACCTGGTTCCAGGGCGAGGTCGCGGGCAACTACACCGGACCGTTCAACACCAACGCCGACGTTCAGCATGTGGGGCTGTATCTCCATCCCCACGAGCGCGTGCGTCTGGGCGCGTTGTATTTCGACTTCACCAGCCGCGAGACCGCTTCCGGCGTCAGCGACGATTTCGCCGAGGAGGTCGACGTGTTCATGGAGTACGCGGTGACCGATCGTCTGTTCGTCTCGCCGGTGTATTCCCGCTTCGAGCCCGGGCAGGGGCTTGCGGACACGCTCGGGCGCGACGAGACCAACCACTACTTCCAGTTGATCGCCATCTGGAACTACTGATGAGACACGCACGAGAGGCGCGCAATGACTGAACCGGCAGCCCAGCAATCCGTATTTCACGGCGTGAGCGCGGCGACACGCGCATTCGTGGAGCGCAATCATCGCCTGCATATCGGTGGCGACTGGCACGACGCTCACGACGGCGCTCGCTTGGAGGTGTTCGACCCCGCCACCGGCGTGGCCGTGGCCTCGGTGCCTGCCGCGCAGGCCAGCGACGTGGATCGGGCGGTCGCCGCGGCGCGTGATGCCTTCGAGGACGGCGAGTGGGCGCACATGCCCCCCGTGGCCAGAGAGCGTCTGCTCCTCCAGCTCGCTGACGCGATGGAGGCTCACGCCGACGAGCTCGCCGAGATCGAGAGCCTGGACCAGGGCAAGGCCGTCGGCATGGCGCGGCACCTGGATCTCACCATGGCCGTGGATTTCGTGCGCTATATGGCTGGCTGGGCGACCAAGATCGACGGCCGGACGGTTACCCCGTCGGTGCCGTATCTCCCCGATCAGACCTTCACCGGCTGGACGCGCAAGGAGCCGGTCGGCGTAGTGGGGGCGATCATTCCCTGGAACTTTCCGCTGCTTATGGCGGCGTGGAAGATCGCCCCGGCGCTTGCCACCGGCTGCACGGTGGTACTGAAGCCGGCCGAGGAAACCCCGCTTACCGCGTTGCGATTCGCCGAGCTCATCGAGTCGGTGGGTACGCCGGCAGGCGTGGTGAACGTGGTCACCGGTGAGGGGCATGCCGCCGGTGCCGCGCTCTCCGGACATCCGGGCGTGGACAAGATCGCCTTCACCGGCTCCACTGAGGTGGGCAAGCGCATCGGCAAGGCGGCCGTGGAAAACATGACCCGCGTGTCGCTGGAGCTGGGCGGCAAGTCGCCGGTGATCGTGCTCGATGACATGGATCCCCGGGCCGCTGCCCAGGGCGCGGCAGAGGCGATTTTCCTCAACCACGGACAGGTCTGTACCGCCGGATCGCGGTTGTACGTGAGCCAGCGTCACTACGACGACGTGGTCGACGGGCTCGCGGGCATCGCCCGTGGCATGCGTCTCGGTTCCGGGCGCGATCCGGAGGCGCAGATGGGGCCGCTCGTCTCGCGCGCGCAGCAGCAGCGTGTCACCGACTATATCGCCAGTGGCCGCGAGCAGGGTGCGCGCATCGCCGCTGGCGGCGGTGCCGGCGAGGGTGGGGGTTATTACGTCGAGCCCACCATTCTCGCCGACACCAATCACCAGATGCGCGTGGTACGCGAGGAGATCTTCGGACCCGTGCTCACCGTCATGCCCTACGACGACCTGGACGACGCCGCCCGTCTGGCCAACGATTCTCCGTACGGCCTGGGTGCCAGCGTGTGGTCCAACGACCTTTCCCGGGTCCACCGGCTGATACCGAAAATCCGTGCCGGCACCGTCTGGGTGAACTGCCACAACGTGCTCGATCCGGCGTTGCCGCTGGGTGGATTCAAGCAGTCGGGCATCGGTCGCGAGCTCGGCCGGGAAGTCGTCGACCTCTATACCGAAACCAAGACCGTACTCATGAGCGTTTGATGCGATCCACCGGCGGCGGTGTCCGTGCCGCCGCTGTTGCCGACCAGGGGGAGGAGTCCATGCAAACCCGAACGTCAAAGGCGCTCGCGTTGGCCGCCGCGGTGACCGCCGGCGTCGCGCACGCGCAGATCGAGCCCGAGCAGCTGGTGGTCGAGACGTTGCCTGAACGAAGCCCGCACTGGGTCTACGTGACGGACATCAGCTTCTTCCACATGCCCGATTCGAAAGTGGTTCTGTTGAACGGTGATGCCGAGACCACCAACGAAGCCTACCTCGGCATGATGTCCACGGGTTACAACCCGGGCATTGCCGTTGCGCCGGACGGCTCCGAGATCTATTCCGCCGAGACCTGGTATTCCCGGGGAACCCGGGGCGAGCGCGAGGACATCGTCACCGTTTTCGACGCCCGTACGCTGGAGCCGGTGGACGAGATCGATCTGCCGGAGAAGCGTCATTTCTCGGTCACCCAGCCCCAGGGCACCGTCACCGCCAATGGCGGCGACGACCTGCTGGTGTTCAATGTCACGCCGGCGACCAGCGTCAGCATCGTCGATCTGGAGGCTCGCGAGTTTCTCGGCGAGATCTCCCTGCCCGGTTGCGCGTTCATGTATCCCGCTCCCGAGGGGCGGCACTTCGGCACACTCTGCGCCGACGGGGCATTCATGACGGTCAGCTATGACGGCGAGGGCCGGGAAGTGGTGCGCAGCCGCCAGGCACTGTTCGATCCGGACAGCGCCCAGATCTACGAGAAGCCGGTCTACGTGGGCGAGACGCTGTACTTCGTCTCCTTCACCGGGACCGTGCATCCGGTCAACTGGTCGAACGGCGAGGCGAGCATGGGCGAGACCTGGCAGCTCGCCAGCGAGGCCGAGCGTGCGGAGAACTGGCGGCCGGGCGGCTGGATGCTGGAGGCCGCGCACAGCCCCACGGGGCGGCTGTTCACGCTGATGCACCAGGGCGGGGCCGGTACCCACAAGGACCCGGGCACCGAGGTGTGGGTCTACGACGCCGACGCCGGCGAGCGCACCGCGCGCTGGGCGCTCGAGAATCCGGCGATATCGCTGCTCGTCACCGCCGACGACGAGCCACTGATGTTCGCCATTCGCGCGGATTTCGCGGTGGACGTCTATGACGCCGGCTCCGGCGAGTACCTGCGCACCTTCGAGGGCATCGGCGACACGCCGTTTCTGATGCGCCGGCCGTGAGGGCGAGACCATGATCGATCCCGTGTTCAGTGGTATCGCGCGCGGTGTGGTGGCCGTGCTGCTGCTCGCCGCCGCGGTTTACAAACTGCGCGACCGTGCCGCATTCCAGCGCAGCGTGCGCGACTATGACCTGGTCGCCGATGTGCTGGTGCGCCCGCTCGCCTGGGCCATACCCCTCGCCGAGTCGGTCGCTGCGGCGGCAGTGGTGTTCGAGCCGACGCGCGTTGCCGGCGCCACGCTCGCCGGCGTGTTGCTCGCCGTGTTCACGCTCGCCATCGCCGTGAACCTGGCCCGCGGGCGGCGCGACATCGACTGCGGTTGCTTCGGGCCGGCCCAGGGGCAGCCGCTGTCCGGCTGGCTCGTCCCGCGCAACCTGGTGCTGATCGTGCTGACGGCAATTGCGGCCCTGCCGCCGGCGTCGCGTGCGCTGAATCCACTCGACTACGTGACCCTGGGTGCGGGTGTGGTGGTCGCCGTGCTGTTGTTCGTCGTCTCCAACGTGGTGATCGGGCTGGCGCCGCAGGCGGCCGCCCTGAGGAGGAACCATGACTAACGCATTGATCGTCTCGAATGTGGCGCTTTGGCTGGCGGTGATCGCCCTTGGCGTCCTGCTCATGGCGCTGGTGCGCCAGATCGGCGTGCTCCACGAGCGTCTCGGACCCGCCGGCGCGCTCATGATCGACAAGGGACCGAAGGTGGGCGAGCGCGCGCCCATGCACGAATCCCGCGACCTCCGGGGCGAGCCCGTGAAGATCGGCGGTATCCAGGCGGACGGCCGCAGCACGCTGGTGTTCTTCCTGTCGTCGGATTGCCCGGTGTGCAAGAGCCTGTTGCCCATGCTGCGCGTCATGGGACGGCAGGAGGCCGACTGGCTGCGTGTGGTGTTCGCCAGCGACGGCGACGAGGCCGCGCACCGCGCGCTCGTCCACCGCGAGGGCCTGGCGGACTACCCGTACCTGCTATCCAGCGAGCTGGGTATGAGTTACCAGATCGGCAAGCTCCCCTACGCGGTGATTATCGACGGCGAGGGCACCATCGGCGCCAAGGGGCTGGTGAACTCCCGTGAGCACCTGGAGAGCCTGTTCCACGCCATGGAGCTCAGGCTGCCGTCGATCCAGGCCTGGCTCGAGCGCCAGCGCGAGGCGGGTGGCGATTCGGCTGGCGACGAGAACAAGGGCGGCGTGCGCCTGCACAAGGTTTGAGGCTTGAGGAGGGGAACGCAATGAAGTGGATGGACGAGCTGTTCGAGAAGTACGCCCGCACCACCGTGCATCGCGGTTCGCGGCGAAGCTTCCTGCGCCGGATGGGCACGGTGCTGGTGGGCGGGGCGGCGTTGCCGCTGCTGCCTGTCGACCGCATTGCCGCGGCTACCAACGGCGACGGCAATGCCGGCGATCCGGGCGATCCCACGTCCTGCGACTACTGGCGCTACTGCGGGGTGGACGGTTTCCTGTGCGCCTGCTGTGGCGGCTCGGCGAGCACCTGCCCGCCGGGCTCGGAGCCGAGCCCCATCACCTGGGTGGGTACCTGCCGCAATCCCGGTGACGACCGGAACTACATCATTTCCTACAACGACTGCTGTGGTCAGGGGAGTTGCAACCGCTGCGTGTGCACCCGCAATGAGGGCGAGACGCCGACCTACGACATCCGCCGCGACAACGACACGAACTGGTGCCTGGCAGCCAAGAGCATGGCCTATCACTGCTCCACCGCCGTGGTCGTCGGGGTGGCCGATGAGTAGGCCGCTCGCGGCCCTGGGGCTGGTGGCCGCGGTGGGGACGGCTGTTCCTGCCGCGGCGGCCGATGGCAAAGCGCTGTTCGCGCAGCGCTGCGCCGCCTGCCACCAGGCCGATGCTAGCGGTGCGTCGGGGTTCATCCCGCCGTTGCGCGAGACGCTCGGCCATTTCCTGGCGGTGGACGGTGGTGACGCCTACCTGGTGAATGTGGTCACCAACGGGCTGGTCGGTCGCATCGACGTGGGCGGCCAGGCATACGCCAGCAACATGCCGGCCTTCGGCGGCGATCTCGACGCGGCCGAGATCGCGGCAGTGCTGCGCTACGTGCTCACGCGCTTCAATGACGGCAGCGCGGAGGCAGCCGGGGCGATCACCCGCGAGCAGGTCGCCACGCTCGCCGACGACAGCCTGACCGCGAATGCGGTGCACCGAACGCGTCGAACTGTTACGGACCGCCTGGCGGCGGAGGGGCTGAAGCGATGAGACAACGCACGCACTATCTAGTGGCGGTTGCCGTGAGTGTCATGACCGGCGTCGCGTGGGCCGGCCCGCGCGCGGACTACGCGCTCGAATGCGGCGGCTGTCACTTGCCCGATGGATCGGGAATGGCGCCGGAAGTGCCCGACATGCGCGGCATCATCGGTCACATGGTCAAGTTGCCTGAGGGCCGGGCGTATCTCGCGCGAGTGCCGGGCGCCGCGCAGTCCCCCTTGAGCGACGCCGCGCTCGCGCGTGTCCTGAACTGGAGCCTGGAGACGTTCGCCGCGGAGACAATGCCCCGGGATTTCGCGCCTTATGACGCGAAGGAAGTAGGGCGCCTGCGCGAGAATGTCATCGAACGCCCGATTCCTGCACGCGCCGCGCTGGTGGAAAAACTTACCGAAGCGGGCCTGCTCGGATCGCCGAAGTAGCGGGCCACGCCGGCGCCGTTGCCGATTCGCCGTGGAGGTGGGCGAAGGAAGGCTAACCACCAAGACGCCAGGAACACAAAGGAATACAGATAAGCGGGAAAGCAGAAACGGCTTCGCTGGGACGCTTCTGTCCTTTGTGACCCTTGGTGACCTTTGTGTCTTTGTGGTTAGTCTCCTTCGACCTTCCCGCCCCACCGTGCCGTCAGTTGAGCAAATGCCAGTCGCCGGCGCGGATTTCGGCCATGCGGAAAGCGGTCTCGCGGTCGAGGCCCATGTGATCGTCGGGGCTCAGGCGGAAGATGCCGGTGACGCCCACGTAGCCATCGATGGCCTCCATGGCGTCGCGCACTGCCGCACGATCGGTGGTGCCGACGGCCTTCACCGCTTCCGTGTACAGCATGAGGCCGTCGTAAGCGTAACCGCCGAAGGTGGAAAGGATAGGAAATCCAACCGCCTCCCTCGCGGTATCGCCGTGGTCACTGTATGGATCAACAAAGGCGGCCACCAGCCCGCGGCCGGAAACGCCTCATGAGAACAAATTAGCCGTGCCCTGGCCGGCTTCCGGCGTGACGTTCAGGTCGTGCAGGGCCTCGGCTATCCGTGCCGGCCAGTCCGGCGGCGGCGGCACCGGCGGCGGTGGGCGATCCAGGAGGGCCAGCGCCGCCTCCGGCAACTCCTCGGGTGATGCGGCGGCCGCGACGCCGGCGGCGATCGCATGGTCGAGATTGACCCGCTCCCAGGTGAAACCGCCGACGCCGAGCATCCGGGCGCCGGCCGCCATCACCTCGGCGATAGTGGCGCCACCGGGCTTTGCAATGCAAAGACCAGGGTGCGCGTCCCGGCCGCTGCAGAGAACCAGGGCGTCCCGCCAGGCGCCCGGCGTCAGCCGGCTCACAACCCGGATTCGCACCGGGTGCACCGGGCTCTCCAGGTCACGAAACAGCCGATGCCCGCGGCTGGCCCGCCCGGTCACCACCAGGATCAGCGCCGACGCCGTCAGGCGCGCCGCCAGCCGCCGAACCGCCTCGCACAGCGCGTCCGCCCCGACGCCGCTGCCGTCCAGGCCCATGCCGACCAGAATCAGCCGCTCCCCCGGGTGCAGGCCCAGTGCGCCTCTGATCTGTTCAGGCGGGGTTTTCGAAACGCGCGCCGCCGGGTGCCCCACGACCCGGACCAGCGCCCGGGCCGCCGGGGACAGCGCGGCCTCGGCCTCGGGGTCGCGGCTGGCGAGCCAGACGGCCAGTCGCCGGGGTGACGCACGGTCCAGTAAGGACAGGCCGTTCGCGAAGGACGTCGCGAAATACGGATGGATCTGGCGGCCGATGAGCTTCGGGTTGAGCTGGAAGTCGGTGTGGCAAATCACGACCGGTACGCCGAGCTGGGCTAGTTGCACGAGCTTGGGGTAACCCGACACGCAGGAGACGATCACCCTGGGCCGCATCGGCGCCAGGAATGCGCGCAGCGCCGCGAGGGTATTGCCGGGCACGAAATCGCTTATCCGGGGAAGGTGTTGCGTGTAAGCCTGCAGCGCGTCGGGGTCGCCGCGGTCGGCGACCAGCTTATTCCACAGCACGTGCTCGCCGACGCCGAACGCCACCCGCAGCGGGTCTACCCGCCCCGGCACGGCGGAGACGTCAACCGCCTGCGCCGCCTGCCCCAGTTCCCCGAGCGCGGCGACCAACGCCTGGGCGGCGGTGCGGGTTCCTCCGCCATGGTCGGAATGGATCACAGCGACTGGCCCGGACGCTGCCGTTGGGGGGCGGGTGTAGGTGACCCGCGACAGCCCGGCGCATAGATCCCGGATGCGTGGGTCGCATGAGGCCGTTTCGCCGAACAACGCGGGCGCGATCGGGTCGATCACCGGCAGGTAGGCAGCCAGCGCGACGAGCCGGTCCGCCACCGCACCCTCCGGCTCTGCGCCCAAGACCTCATGCGCCAGCGCGGCCAGGGCATCCGCGTATGACGGATCCTCGGTCGCAAGCGTCAGTTCCTTCTGCAGCGCCGAGCGCCAGCGCACTGGCTGCAGTTCGCGGCCATCGGCGGTCCGCAGTGTCGCGCCGATCCGCAACCTCGGTGGCGGGAGCTCTTCCGAGGTCATGAGCGCCCGAGCGCGGTTTGCAGGACGGCCAGGTTCTTGTCGAGACGGTACGCCGACAGGACATCGTGGTGGGTTCCGGATACCCGATGTGTGCGGACCGTCCCGCGGGTGTGCGCCCGCCAGGCAGCGCTGGGGTCGGCCTGCATGTCCTCGGACAGCACGATCTCGATCGGTACCGCAAGCACGCCCTCCTCCAGGCCCGCCGCGTGATACGCGACATAGGCCTCCAGCCGCTCGCGATGACTGTGCTCCCGCGACAGCGGGCCGAGCGCCCGGTATCCCCAGTCCAGCGCGAGCGCCGCGTTGATGGGCTCGCACCGCGGTACGCTGTCGACCAGGACCAGCCTCTCGACCCCGCTACCCAAGGTCGCAAGGCGTCGGGCGAGCGCGAAAGCGAGATTGCCTCCTGCCGACATGCCGAGTAGCGTGACCGGGGCCGCATGTGTTTGCACGATGGCCTCCGCGTAGGCGCCCACCGGATCGGGGCTGGGCGCGAAGTCGAAGGCGTAGAGTGCGACGCCGTCCAACCGGTACCCGAGTTCGGCAAAGAACAGGCCGAGCCCGGAAATTGGGGGGAAGGCAAAAACCGGCGGATCTGCCGGATCGCCGAATACAGTGCACGGAGGGCCGATCCCGGCCACCTCCTGAACCTTGCCCAGCAGCATGGCCTGCTCGGCGAGTGTCTCTGCACGCACGAGCCGCGCGAGCGGCGGCGCCTGCCCGACCTGCTGCCGCAACGCCTCGGCTACCTGGACCAGGGCAAGGCTGTGGCCGCCCGCCGCCGTGAATCCGAGGGTAGGATCGCGCGGGACCTCGCCCAGGACATGGGTCCAGGCGCGATGCACCGTGGCCTCATCCGGGCTGAGGGGCACGCTTCGGCTCCGCGGCGCGATCCCTGCCGCCACAACCGCCTGACGGTCGATCTTGCCATGGGCCGTCCGCGGCAGCCGGTCGAGCAGCAGGACGGTGCTGGGCACCACGGCCGCCGGCAGCTTGCTCGCGAGCCGCTCGCGCAGTCGGTCGGGATCGACCTTGCCCGCCACGGCGAGACGGAGGGCCCCGTCCCGAACTACCGCCACCGCCTCCAGGACGCCTGGCTCCCGCTGCACCAAACGCTCCACCTCACCCGGGATCACCCGTTGGCCACGCAGCTTGACCTCGTCGTCGCGGCGACCGCGCATCCAGATCAGGCCGTCCGCGCCGACGGCGGCGAGGTCACCGGACCTGTAGCGGCGCGTCCCGTCGAGCGTCGCGAACCGCTCGGCGGTCTGCCGTGGGTGATCGATGTATCCCGCCGCCACGCCGATCCCGGCAATTTCCAACTCGCCGACACCGCCTTCGGGCACCGGGCGACCATGCTCGTCGATCACCCGGCAGGTCACGCCGGGCAGCGGGCGCCCGATCGGCAGGCGTGTCGCATCCGCGATCTCGGCCGGCCGCCAGCGGTGTGCGGCGCTGATGTCCGCGCATTCGGTCGGGCCATAGACGTTGCCGAACCACTTCAGCCCGCAGGCATCGCTGCGCAGCCAGTCCCGGAAATCAGCCGGAGAGGGCGCCTCACCGCCCAGCGCCAGCACCCGCAGCGACTGAAGGGGCGCGTAACCCTGCCGTGCGACGGCGCGGATCGCCGGCAGCACCTGCCCGGGCGTTCCGGGGTTCAGCACGGTGGCGCGGCTGTCCGCGATGCACGCGGCCAGGGCGTCCGGATCGTAAGGGCCCTCGGGGAACAGGACGACCCGGGCGCCACGGGTCAGAGGCGTAAGGGCGTTCTTGAGCGAAGCGTCGAAGGAGCTGGCAATGATCGACAGCACGCGATCCTCGTCGGTCATCTCGCAGAAGCCGGCGAACCAGGAGCACAGGTTCGCCAGCGCCCGATGCCGGATGCGAACCCCCTTGGGCTGCCCGGTGGAGCCCGAGGTGAAGATGGCATAGGCAGCGTCGTCCGGCCGCGCCCGATGGACCGCTGTGGCCGGCGGCTGGAGCGTGTCGGCATCGATCTCGCGCACCCGGGGCGCCCGGCAGGCCGCGCGCCTGTGGTCGACCCGCAGGACCGCGTCGAATCCGGTGCGGGTAAGCGCGTTCTCCGAGGGCGCGTCGATCTCCGACAACTCGACGCTTGCGAGGCCGGAAACGACCCCTGGCAAATCCGTCACGAAGCTGCGCGCGACATAGAGCGCATGGGGATCGGCGTCCATGCCGCGCCGCTCCGGGTCCCACAGGTGTCCCAGGAAAATCGTCCCGCCGTCGTGGACGTTGGCGGTCACAGCCCGGAGCAGCCGGCTCAAGTAGTCGAGCGATGGCAAACTCTGGATCACGCTGTTGAGGATGACGACGTCGTACGGCCCGCCGGTCTTGACGGCCTCCTCGGCCGCGCGCTGGACGCAGATGACGTGGTCCCAGCCCGCGGCATCGCAGGCGCGCCGGCACCACGCCAGCATCTCACCGGAGAGGTCCGTTGCGGTATAATGCCCGACATGCGGCGCGATCGCCGCCATACTTAGTCCCGAGCCACAGCCGACTTCCAGCACGCGGGTTTCGGGGCCGAGCGCAAACGCGAGCTTACCACGGACGTTTGCGGCATAGGCCTCCATCACCTCGGCGCTGAGGACCGAGCCGTCGGCGGGATCGCGCCAGCCGCCTGCGGCGATGGCGTCCGTCGCGGTTCGCGCCACCTGGTCCCACAGCTCCCCGGACATTCGTGGGCCGGGGGCGGCGCCGCGGCCGCGGTCGAGCAAAAGGGTCATCCTGGTCGACGACTCGCCCCAGGCCAGGCGCTCGGCGAGCCGCCTGTATCCCGCATCGTACAACAGCGCCCGCGCTCCGGTCTGGCGCATCACCTGGGCGAGATGGCTCTCGGGCAGGCCGGGATGGAGCGGCACGTAGCAATGGCCTGCCCGGAGCACGCCGAGCATGGCGGCCATCTGCGGGATCGACCGATCGGCGAGGACCGCGACGTCGCTGCTGCGCGGCAGATCTTCCGCCAGGACGCCGGCGATGGCGTTCGACGTCTCGTCGAGGGCCCGGTAGCTGAGCCGCTCCCCAGCGTGCTCGACCGCGACGGCGTCGGGCCGGTCGAGCGCCTGCGTCCGGAATTTCACGTCGACGCTGGTGGCGCTGTCGGTCGTGGTGGGGGGCCCCGGGGAGCGGGACCCGGGCAGATCCAGGGCAAGGCGCTCTACACAACCCGCGGCGCCGGCCCGTGCCAGATCCACCAGCCCCCCGAGCCATGCTTGCGCCACCCGCCGCGACAGCCGCGCACGGTCGTAGGAAAGCTGGAACGCCATGCCCTTGGCGTTCCGGTAGACGTAGAGCGTGGCGGCGAACTGGGCCGTTCCCAGCGTATAGTCGAACTCGCCGAGACTCTGGCCCAAGCTCACGGGAATCGGCGTTTCGCAGACCTCCAGTTCCTCGAAGTTCTGAAAGGCCAGCACGACCTCGAACGGCGGCCCGGCGTGGCCCGTGTTCTTGACGATCTCGTCGAGCGGGCAGTGCTGATGGTCGGCCGCGACCGCGATCTGCCTGGCGGCCTCGTGGAACAGGCCCGGCAACTCGCAGCGCTCGTCGACCGTCAGGCGCAAGGGCATCGTGTTTACGAAACAGCCGACCACTCGGTCGAGCGCGGCATCCCGTCGGTTCGCGAAACCCAGGCCGATACAAAGATCGCCCTCGCCTGTCGCCCTCGCGACGACGGCTGCCAGACACCCGAGAACGACCGCCGCCTGGGTCACCCCGCAAGTACGGGCGGAGGCCGCCACCGCCGCCGCGGTATCGGCGTCCAGGAGCGTTGTCTCCAGTCCAGCACCCTGCCGGCCCGTCTGCGGGTAGGGCAGCGCCGGCGGTGGGGGCGCAAGATAGTCGCGCCAGAAAGCTAGGCTTTGCGACAGCTCTGCGGCTTGCTCGGCAAGCGCGTGATCGATCAGGGACGGCCCGGGGGGGGCGAGCGGGGCGTCGAGGTCGTGGTAGAGCCGATTGGCCTCGTCCAGCAGCCGCATGACCGCCCAGCCGTCGATCAGGGCGTGATGGAGCACCCAGATCAGGTGCCAGCCGTCCGGGGCCGCAATCAGGGCGAGCCGCCAGGGCGGGACCGCTTCGGCCTCGAGCCGGGGCCGGGCGAACTGGTCAGCCAGCTCGCGCGCCCCGGTCGGGCTCTCGGCGTTCAGCCGCTCGACCGCCACCAAGGCTTCGGCGGACACCGTCTGGACCAGACCGTCATCGGTCGCGGCGAACGACGTGCGCAGGCCAGGATGACGGGCGGCCAGTCGGGCCACCACGGTCTCGAAGCGGTCCGGGTCGAACTGCGGTCCCAGATGGCGATACAGCGGCACATTGTACGCGCCTGACGGGGCGAGCAAGGCCGAGAACCACATGCGGGACTGGGCGTGCGTGGCCGGGCCTGTCGAGCGGTCGGATCCGCGCTCCTCCCCCGCCGTAAAGGGGCGAAGGGCCGCCGCGATGTCCGCCGGTGTCGGGTCGCCCATCAGCGCAGATGTATCGAGATCGTGCCCTTGCGTGCGCAGGCGCGAGATCAGGCGGATCGCCGCGATGCTGTCAGCGCCTTCGGAGAGAAAGCGTGCGTCTGCCGCCGGCGGATGACCAAGGACTTCAGTCCATATTTCCCGGACAAGTCGCGTGCTGTCGTCTTCGGACGGGTCTGTCTGTGACGCGGAACCCGCCGCCGGGGCCGCATGCGCGATCAGACTGTCGTGGTCGATCTTGCCGTTGTGTGTGGTGGGAAACGGGCCGTCCCAGTGAACGATACGGTGCGGGATCTGGTGGGCTGGTAGCCGTCCGCGCAGCCATGCGCGGAGCGTCTCGGCGTTCGCGTTGCCCGACACGAAGCCGAGCAGTTCGCCCCCGATTTCGCGAGGCCGATAGGCCACGGCCGCCTGGCGAACCCCCGGGGCACCGCCGAGTTGGTGCTCGATCTCGGACAGTTGCACTCGCTGGCCGGCGATCTTGACCTGATCGTCTGTCCGCCCCCGAAACTCCAGGTGACCGTCAGCGCGACGGCGGCCGAGATCTCCGGTCCGGTAGATGCGCGTTCCGTCCAGCCCGGTCACGAAGGCGGCGTCGGTGAGTTCCGGACGCCCGAAATAGCCTTTCGCCAGCAGCTTGCCCGATAAACAAAGCTCTCCGGTCTCGCCATCGGGCACCGGTACGCCGTCCTCGTCCAGGACGTATGCGCCGACACCTTGCAGCGGCGCGCCGATCGGGACGTAGTCGAGACCGGATACCGTGTCCGCAGTGACTTGGAAACAGGTCGAATCGACACAGTTCTCGGTCGGTCCGTACATGTTGTAAATCCGCGCGTCGCGCAGGCCGGGCGTTTCGAAGATCCGCTTCAGCAATGCGATGGGGACTTGCTCGCCGCCGGTTACCAGGCGCTCGACCGGGGTGTCGTCCGTGCCAAGTCCAGCCTCGATCAGCAGATCGAGTTGCGAGGCGACGACGTTCACCAACTGGACGCGGTGCCGGCGGATCAGCTCGACGAATACGGTCGGATCCCGTCGTGCGGCGTCAGAGACGATCACCAGCGTGTTCCGATCGACCAGCCCCGAGAAGACCTGCTGCACGGTCACGTCGAAGACGAACGGCGCCGAGATCGCCTCGCGGAACCCGTGCGGCACGCCGTCGTAGAGGATGGGGCGGACGGCCTCGAGCAGATGACTCAGGGCCGCGTGCCCTATTTCGACCCCTTTCGGCTGGCCGGTCGACCCCGAGGTGTAGACGATGTAGGCGCTGTCCCGGGGGGCCGGCATGACATCGACGGGCCACGCGGTTGCCCTGCCGGTCATGTCTCTGCCGATCATGTCGTCGAGAACGACCGCCTCGGCATCGCTCTCCGCTGGCGTGTCGCCCTCGGCGCACAACACGATCCGGCACCCGGCATCGCCCAGCACATAGCGTCGGCGGGCCTCGGGCCACGCGCGATCAATTGGGACGAAGGCAACCCGGGCGAGTCCGGCGGCGAGCATAGCCACGGGCATCCGCCGGTCGTGCGGCAGTATCAGGCCGACGTGAGCGCCCGCCCCGTAAGCGGGGCTGGCCATTATACGGTGGGCGACGGCGGTCGCAGCCGCGATCACCTCTCGGCGGGTCATGGGCCCCTGTCCGTCGATCAGGGCAATATCGTCCGAATGGCTGCGGGCAAGGCGGAGGGCCTGTTCGGTGACCGTGCCCCCGACCGGGGTCGCGGTCGCTTCGAGGTCCTTGGTCCCGGCGTCAGGCGTGGGCCCGGCGCGCATAGTGGATGCCGTTCGCCACGAAGCCGTCCAGCCCTTGCTCCCAGCAGAAGCTGGCCAGTTCGGACCTGCGGTTGATGAACCCCCGTTCGCTGAAATTGAGGGAGGTGTTGCAGAGCACCGCGCTTCCTGTGCGCCGCTCGAAGGCACGCAGGAGGGCGGCAATCTGTGGGTTCTGGGCAGCCGTGACCGTCTGCACGCGGCAACTGCCGTCCACGTGGGTCACTGCTTTCAGGCGATCATCCTTGACGCGGTAGAAGTACAGCATGTGCGGTCCCGGCAATTCGCCGTCGAACCAGCGCTCGGCCCCGTCTAACAGGCAAATCGCGGCAACCGGACGATAGTCCTCTCGCTTCTTGATGGCGTTCAGACGCTGGCGGGTTGCCTCGCTGAACGGTTCCGCTAGGATCGAGCGATTGCCAAGCGCCCGTGGGCCCATTTCATAGCGCCCCTCGGCCCAGGCGATGATCTCGCCCGCCTCCAGGCGCGCCGCGATCTCGTCGAGATCGACGGGACCGGCGGAAAACTGCGCCGGATTGACAGGATCGTCATCGAGGAAGGCCTCGCCGCAGAACACGGACCAGTCATGCAACTTGGCGTTGCCGGTCAGGTGATGCTGGGCCTCGACCGCGGTTCCGATGGCCGCGCCGGTGTCGTTCGTGCACGGCGGGACGAAGACGGCATCGAACAGGCCCGACCGTGCCCAACGGGAGTTCCACTCACAATTCAGGCCACAGCCACCGCTGATCAGAAGCGGTAGCCCTTCGGTCAGATTTGCCCGCGCAAATTCATAGAAGATGTCGAAGACCCGGTTCGAGAAATGGCCCGCCAGCTCTTGGAAATCCGGATGCGTGACACCGATGTTGTGATAGCGCGACCAGGCGAACTGCGCCTTCTCGATCTTCCTGACCAGACCGTCCGACGCCAGGATCTGCTCGATTAGCTGCGTGCCGTCGTGATCGAGCGGGGTGAACTTGGCGAACGCCGCCAGCGCCATCAGCTTGCCGGCGTTGGAGAAGCGGAAATGGCCCTTGATGCTGGGGAAATCGGGATCGGCGATGCCGAAAAGCTGACCGTACTTGTTCCCTGGATCGACCAGCGGCCAGCCCAGCCGCTCGATCTCCAGGTTCGCGCCGATCCGGTAGAAGCAGCCGAGATTACCCTCCCAGACCAGCGCATAGCACGGCTGCCCCTGTGGAAAGGGCGAGAGACCGTAGCTGCAGAACAGGTGCGATCGCTCGTGCGTCGAGCTAAAGAGCGTCGCCTCCTGTCCCATGAAGCGGATGGTCTCGCACGACTTGTGCCCGTCGCCCCAGCCGTAGTAGCCGCCGTTCACGACCGGCTCGACCGAGTGCCAGCCCTTGACCCACCCGCTGAGGGCAAAGACGTCGGGCACGGTTTCCATATAGCGCCCGGCGCGCATGAAGAGATCGGGCGTAATTTGCTCGTAACGCGGAAAGCTGTCCTTTTCCGCTTCGAGCTGCCAGCGCAGGACCCCATCCTCGACCAGGGCGACGTTGCCGTCGTGGCCCGGCTTCATCGCTAGGATCTTCATGCGGACAGGGTTCCCGATTCAGGACGTTTCAGATTCATCAGGATACCCTGTTTGAGCTGGTTCTTCGTGAAGTCCTCCCGGCCGCGATAGGTGTCCTCCGGCGCCGAGAGGTCCTCGGAGGTGAGGCCGAGGTAGATCTTCATCCCCTCTTCCCTCTTGCGCCTGGCAAGCGCGATCACGTCGGCGAGGCTCGGCGGCACGTAGCCGCCCAAGGCCTTGGCTCGCCGGGCCCAGGGGGTGCCGCGCGCGACATACATCGGGTTTAGACGTATGGTCAGCGAAATGCCGCGGGCGGCGCAGTGATCGCGGACGTAATCGACGCTGCGCTCGGCCTCCTCGGCCGCCTCGCCGTCGGTCATGGCCGGGTCGGGTTTGTAGAGCACGTAGGTTGTCAGTTCGCCACCCGCCGCGGCGACCTCGTCAAGCCCGTCGGTGAAGACCGACAGCGGCTCCCGCTTGCGCAGGACGTCGTCGCGCAGACGCTCGTCAAGCGTCTCGAAGCCGGTCAGGATATCGAGAGTCTTTCCGCTCATCCGGGCCAGGGCTCGCAGCCGTTCCGCCTTGGCGAACTCGAGGCGCGTTTCGATAACAATCTTTCGAATGTTCGGAACAACCGAGACGGACGTGCAGATTTCGTCGAGCGTGTCGGGGCAGAACGTCGTCTCGTCGAAGACCGAGCCCTCGTTCGCGATGGTTAACCGCTCGAAGGACCCGATGGAGTTCTTCATTTCCTCCATTACGTTCATGAACTGCGTCTTGATCGACGCGCCGTCGATGTAGGTCTGCGGGGATTTTAGCGGCAGTGCGCAGAACGCGCACTGGTACCGGCACCGTTTTGTATAGAACAAAATCGCCAAATCCTGCTCGCCCAGGAAGTTCCGGTGCAGGAAGAAATGAGGCCACTCCAAGCTGCCATTTCCAGAATTCATGGGTTTCGGCGGCCCGTAGGTCAGGTAATACTGCTTCAGCAAATCGGTCAGACCCGTCATGAACAGCACCGTTCCTTTGTTCGATCAAGTGTGAGTGCGTCCAGAACCTCGGCATTCAAAGCGAAGACATCGGCGGCAAGCCTGCCCAGTGGGGACGCACTCCCGCAGGCCTCGATTTTGAGCGGCCGCTTGCGATCGCTCGCCATCCGCACATAGCCCGGCGGCATGCGGTCGAAATTGCCCAGCGCCCCGCAAGCGTCGTCCTTGGCCGCATAGACTACGCGTCCAATGCCGCTGTTGATCAGGCGGACGGTGCACATTGGACAGCATTCCAGCGAGGTGTAGAGCGTGAGGTCCACCGCCGGCGGCATTCCGGTCAGCGATTCGAGCACGTCGAGCGCGACCGATTCCGCGTGCCACGCCGTGCGCCAGCGGGGCACGAAGGCCTGGTTCCGACCCTCGGCGATCGGCTCGCCGCCGCAGGCGACGACGGCGCCGACGCCGTGATTGCCCTCGGCCGCCGAGACCAGGGCCAAGGCCACCGCCCCCCACATCAGCAGATCGTCCGGCGTCTCGCATAATGGCAGGATGTCCCGCAGTTCCGACAGGCAGCGTTTTCCGCCGGGGCCGAGCGTTTGCTCCCCTTCGAGCCGATCGAGAATACTTCGCGGAACCTGCGCGGCGGGTTGATCCAAATTCACCGGAGCCCCTGCCTATGCTTGAATCCGCTTCTATTATACTAACGAAATGAGTTAAGTATTAGGAGATCCAACCAAAAAGGATAGGAAATTCAGCTGTCGAGACTCGGGTGATCGTATACCAATTTTCGAAATAACTCGGGTCGATCCCGTTGCCATGCCTTGAGGGTCTGCACCGGCGTTCGGTGATGCAGCACGCGCTGCGGAATATGGTGGTTGTAGAGTCGGTTGTAGTCGCGCAGCGTCTGCTCGAGGCCGGC